>CALISC010000043.1 GCA_938041945.1 uncultured Acholeplasmataceae bacterium
GGCTTTGTCAAAATCACTTAAGTTAGAAAGCAGATAGCGAATGGTGTTTCTGATTTTGCGGTAAGTCTCTGCGGCTATCTTAAGTAGATTTTCAGAAACTCTGACGTCTTGTGAGTAGTCAACAGAGGCTGCCCAGATGCGAAGTACGTCGGCACCCAAAGTTTTTGCAACAGTATTGGGGTCAACTCCATTGCCAGCAGACTTTGACATCTTAAAACCTTTTTCGTCTAGAACAAAGCCATGCGAAAGTATTTGTTTGTAAGGAGCAGTTTTAGTTAGAGCTACTGAGTTTATCAAACTTGAGTTAAACCACCCTCTGTATTGATCAGATCCTTCCAAATACAGTTCAGAAATACGTCCGTCTAGACTTAAAAAAGAAGTTCCTGAGTCAAACCAAACATCCATAATATCGGTTTCTTTTCTAAATTTACCGTTTGGCGATTTAGGATGAGTAAAACCTTTTGGAAGCAGTTCTTCGGCTGGCAGTTTAAACCAGATGTTAGAGCCATGTTTTTCAAAAAGCGCCTTGATGTGGGCAATTACTTTGGTGTCAAGAATTGGAGTTCCGTCTTCTGCGTAGAAAACCGGAATTGGCACACCCCAAAGACGTTGGCGAGAAATACACCAGTCTTTGCGTTGTGCTATCATGTTATTCATTCTAATTTTGCCCCACTCAGGTGTCCAGACGACTGAGTCTATTGCTTTAAATAAGTCTTTTTTAAGTGGTTCAATTGACAAAAACCACTGAGGGGTTGCTCTAAAAATTATGGGTTTTTTGGTGCGCCAGTCGTGAGGATAGGAGTGTGTAATTTTAAACTCAGCAAGCAAGGCTCCAATTTCTTTTAAGTATTTAATAATCGCAGTATTAGCATCTTCAAAAAACAGCCCACCAAAGTCTCCGGCGTCTTTGGTTAAAACACCGTGGCTGCCAATTGGAGAAAAAACAGGTAGGCCGTATTTTTGTCCAACTTTAAAGTCATCTTCTCCATGGCCAGGTGCGGTGTGGACAAGTCCGGTTCCGTCTTCTGCCGAAACGTGGTCGCCAAGTATTACCATGTGTTCTTTTTTGGTAAGTACATGTGTGTAGGTAACTTTTTCAAGGTCAGTTCCTTTGATTTCAGAAATTACTTTAATTTCACCTAAGTTTAACTTGGTTTGAAGGGTATTTAGTAAATCAGCGGCTACAACTAACTTACCGCGGTTAGTTTCTACAATTGAGTAAGTTAAGTAAGGAGATACACAAATTGCCAAGTTAGCCGGCAAAGTCCAAGGAGTAGTTGTCCAAATTAAGAGACTTGCGTTTTTAAGTTCGCGAATTCCTTTGGTTTTCTTGACCTTAAACTCAACAAAAATAGAAGGAGATTCGATATCGTGATATTCAACTTCGGCCTCAGCCAGCGCAGACTCTGACGACCAAGACCAGTAAACCGGTTTAAACCCGCGGTAAATTAAGCCTTTTTCTACCATTTTAGCAAAAGCCTCAATTTCTCTGGCTTCAAAACTAGACTCAAGTGTGCGGTATGGTTTTTCAAAATTACCAATACATCCTAGTCTTTGAAACTGACTACGCTGACGATCTAATTGAATTTGGGCAAACTTAGCACACTCTTCTCTAAACTTAACAGGGTCGCCTTTACGGTTAACGCCAAGTTTAATAACGGCATTTTCAATAGGCAGTCCATGCATATCCCAACCCGGTGTGAAGTCCACAACATCGCCGTTTAATTGGCGAAATCTGACAATAAAATCCTTTAAGATTTTGTTCAAAGCGTGGCCCATGTGGATTGGGTTGTTTGCGTAAGGCGGGCCGTCGTGGAAACAAAACTCATTTCCTGATTTTTCTTTATTGATTTGATTTCTTTTTAAAAAAAGTAAATCGTTAGCCCAGGGTGCTTGAATTAAGGGTTCTTTTTCACCTAAGTTACCGCGCATCGGAAACTCAGTTTTGGGCAAAAGTAGGGTATCTTTAAAATCCATATTTTTGTTTTATTTTCCTTCTTTTTAGTCTTTAATTACTTCTTTTAAAAATTTATCAATAGTGCCATCTAAATAAAGGGTGTCGTCTGCAAACAGAAAAACTTTTTCGTTCATTTCAATAACTTCACCGTTAAGTGCACAAACACAGCCAGATAAAAACGCAATTGCTTTATTGGCGTCTGCAATTTTAAGTAAGTCAAAGTTCAAAACTACAGGTTTACCTTGTTTTATCATTTCAGCAAACTCAAGTAAGGTTTCGTCGTCTGCTTTATCTAGTCGCTTAAAAACGATAAGTTCGCGTTTTGTGTAGGTAGGGGTAGTAACAATTGGGGTCTTTTTTTTAAATCCAAACATGTAAATCTCCTTTTAGTTAAGTTAAACGTTGAAACGAAAAGTTATAATATCTCCGTCTTTAACTAGGTATTCTTTGCCTTCAAGACGCAGAGCTCCATTTTCTTTTGCTTGGTTAATTGAACCATACTTAAGAAAATCAGCGTAGGCAACAACTTCTGCTTTAATAAAACCGCGTTTAAAGTCGGTGTGAATAATGCCCGCGCAATCTGGAGCCTTAGAGCCAGTTTTAAAAGTCCAGGCTCTGCATTCGTCAGGACCTGCTGTAAAGTAGGTAGATAGGTTAAGTGTGTTGTAGGTAGTTTCAACAATTTGGTCAAGTCCTGTTTTGTCAAAACCAAATTGCTCAAGATACTCAATTCGCTCGTCTTTGTTCATTTTAGCAACTTCTTCTTCTAGTTTCACGCAAACTGTTAAAACTTGAGCATGGCGAGCACTAGCGTATTCCTTGATTTTTGCTAAGTTAGCGTTTGAAGTTTCGTCTTCTTTGTCGTCAGAAATATTGGCAATGTAAATCAAAGGTTTTAAGGTAAGTAGGTTTAAAGACTTAACTAATAAGTGTTCGTCTTCGGTTAAGTCAGGTTGAGTTTCGGTAAGAATTGCAGTTTTCACTTTGATTAAAATATCAACTTCTTGGATAGCTTCTTTGTCTTTTTGGGTGCGAGCCTTCTTTTCAATTTTAGCAATGCGGTTTTCAACAATTTCTAAATCTGCAAGAGCTAGTTCTGTGTCAATAATTTGTGCATCTCTAACTGGGTCTACTGAGTTTTCAACATGCAGCACATTGTTGTCTTTAAAACAACGCACAACCTCAACGATGGCGTCAACTTCACGAATGTGTGAAAGAAACTTATTGCCAAGACCTTCACCGTTAGCGGCTCCTTTTACCAGCCCAGCAATGTCTATAAACTGATAGGCAGCGTATGTGGTTTTTTTAGGCAAGTAAACAGAGGCTAGTTTATCCAAACGGCTGTCTTGTACTACAACTTGGCCAACATTTGGCTCAATTGTGGCAAAAGGGTAGTTTGCAGACAAAGCGCTGGCTTTAGTTAAAGCATTGAAAAGCGAAGACTTGCCAACATTCGGCAAGCCAACAATTCCGGCTTTCAGCATTATTTTCGTGCCCAAAATGGGATATCTGAGTTTTCGTCAGTCTCCGCATCTTGGCTTTTGTCTGTGTCTTGGTTAAATGATGCAAAAAAATCGTCTTGTGCTTGGTCTTGGATTTTTTTAATTTCTTGATTAAAAAAAGCAGTCTCCGTATTTTTAACGAGTTCATTGGCAAAACTCTCGGCGTCAGTATGAGATTTAGTCAACTCAACACCAGTGGCAATCACAGTAACTATAATTTCGTCAACTAGTTTATCGTTAATCATGACACCCATGATGATGTTAATGTCAGTTGAAGTGTTGTTTCTAATTTCTTGCAGAACTTCGCTTAACTCAAACTGAGAAAGTTCAGTAGGTGCAGTGATATTTAAAATTGCGTCGGTTGCACCTTGAATTGAAGTTTCCAAAATTTTTGAAGAAATTGCGGCTCTGGCTGCTTTAATGGCTTTGTTTTCACCACTTGCTACACCAATTCCCATGATAGCGGTACCTTTGTCTTTAAGTACGGTTTTAATGTCAGCAAAGTCTACGTTAATCACACCCGGATACATAATTAAGTCAGATATACCTTGTACACATTGGCGAAGCACGTTGTCAGCCTCACGAAAAGCATCAAGTAAGGTGGTGCGGTGGTCAGAAATTTCGTTTAATTTGTCGTTTTCAATTACAATCAAAGCATCACAATTTGGTTTAAGTTCAGCAATTCCGCGCAGTGCATTTTCACGTCTGCGTTTGCCTTCCAAGGTATATGGTTTTGTGACCACACCAACGACTAGTGCGCCTTCTTCTTTAGCAACTCTAGCGACAATTGGTGCAGCACCAGTTCCGGTACCACCACCCATTCCGCAAGTTACGAAAACCATTTTAGCGGGTTTCAAGGCTTGGCGAATTGCGTCTTCAGATTCAGTTGCGGCTTCTTGGCCACGGCCTGCGTTTTGGCCAGCACCAAGTCCTTTGTCTGGACCTTCGCCGATTAGTATTCTTATTTCTGCAAGTGAGCGTTTTAGGTCTTGTGAGTCTGTGTTAATTGCAACATAAGTCACACCGCTGACATTGTTTTCAATCATACGGTTAATAGCGTTTCCACCGCCGCCGCCAACACCTGCGACCATGATTAGGGGTTTAATTTGAAAATTGTTTACTGTATCCATGTAAAAAGTACCTCTTTATTTCAATTATAACTTATTTTAAGCGATTTTCGTGTGTTTTTAAGCCAGTTTTTTAACTGTTTGTGTAGTTAGTGGTTGAGTAAAACTTGGCTTTAAATTCACTGAATTTGCCGGCTTTTGCAGCCTGTTTAATTTCTTTAACTAAGTGTTTTAAATATGCTAAGTTCTGAACAGTAGCAATGCGCTCACCTAGTCTTTCACTAGTTTTAAACAGATGATGTAAATAACTTTTTGAGTAAGCGGCAAACTTGTGATTCAGTCCTTCATCTAATGGAGAGTGGTCGTGTTTGAACTTAGCGTTTTTGATGTTAATAGAACCGATAGTTGTAAAAATGTGACCATGCCTCGCGTTTCTAGTTGGCATCACACAGTCAAACATGTCAACTCCGCGTTCAATTGCCTCCACTAAGTTAGCAGGTTTACCCACACCCATTAGGTATCTTGGTTTATCTGCAGGCATTTTAGGAACGATAAAATCAAGAACCTGGTACATCTCTTGGTTGGTTTCGCCAACCGCAAGACCACCAATTGCGTAGCCTGGCAAGTCAAGCGCTGTAATTTCGTTTAGTGACTTTAGCCTAAGTTGAGTATCCAAACCGCCTTGGTTGATACCAAAAAGCGCTTGACCAGAAGTTAAGGCACTCTGACAACGCTTCAGCCACCTAGTAGTTCGCTCAATTGACGCGTCCATATATTTAAAGTCTGCGTAAACTGGTGGGCATTCATCAAACGCCATTACGATGTCTGCACCAATTGCCATTTGGATTTCCATAGATTTCTCTGGTGTTAAAAACAACTTATCTCCGTTTTCAGGGTTTTTAAAAATCACTCCTTCTTCTGAGATTTTACGGTTTTTAGTCAAAGAAAAAACTTGGTATCCTCCGCTGTCTGTAAGCATTGCCTTCGGCCAATGCATAAAGGCTTTAGCACCATTAACCTCAGTTAAAACATCGGTGCCAGGATGGAGCCAAAGGTGGTAGGTGTTTGCCAAAATCAGTCCTTCAGAAACCGCTTCAATTTCGTTGATGTCTAGAGTTTTAACAGTTGCCTTGGTGCCGACTGGCATGAAAACAGGCGTCTCAACTACAGTACCGTTTTCAAAGCGAAGTTCACCTAGTCTAATTCCTTCTTTAGTGGTTTGTTTGGTGAACTTAATCATTGATATCGCTAAGTAAAGCCGTTTCCAAGGCTTTAACTGACTTAAATATTGTGCTTCTTGGCGCAATAGTATGTAGAAAATCAAATGAACGAAAACCGTAAGAGACTAAAAAGCAAGGAATTTTGGCAATTTCTGCGAAACGCAGATCAACTTCGCTGTCGCCAATAAAAATACACTCATCTGGACTAAATCCGTATCTGCGGCTAAGGAAGTTTAGGGTGTCTGGCGCTGGTTTAGCGCGTAGATTTTGACTAAATCCAAGCACATGGGTAAAGATGTTTGGAAAGTAAAAGTCTACAATTTTTTTAACCAAAAACTCAGGTTTATTTGAAATTACAAAAAGTCTAGCACCACTTGCTTTCAAAGCATTTAACATCTCAACAATTCCTTTGTAGGGTTTAGTGTATTTGAGTGGGTCTTCGTTATAGGTTTGGTTGTAGTGTTTAACCATTTGGTCAATGTTTTGCTTGTCGTTTAACACGCACTGAATAAGCTCACGCGAACCATTTCCGGTGCAATAAATTATTTTGTCTTTAG
>CALISC010000044.1 GCA_938041945.1 uncultured Acholeplasmataceae bacterium
TCCGATCTAAATAAAGCCATTTTTCGCTATTTTCATAAAAAGTTTTTTGTAAAATGTAAAATAAAACCCTGTAAAGAAGTTTTCTTTGCAGGGTTTTAATCAATAAAATGACATTTATTTAAATAAATTTAACTTTAATCTATAATGAAATTACTTAATACAAACAGAGACACCAAGCATATAAGATACGTCTGTGGAACTTGCACTATGTTCATATGTACCATCTAGATAACGAATAATCTTATAATAAAACGCTTGTGGGTTTTTATTTACCCATTGTCCTTCAAACCACCAACATTGTAGATTATAGTCATCATACCAAGGTGCGAAACCATTTTGTTCAATAAAAGGTGTCAAATCAACACCACGGTATGTTGGAACATGTCCATCATTTAGGCCGTGCACAGCACGTGCATAGTCAGTTGGTGTTTTGATAAGTTTAGGGTTAGAAAACTGTGAATCTAGTATTGATTTAATTCCGAAATCGCCATCATCAAAAGTTACAGAAAAAGTTTCAACTCCAAGAAATTTTTCAATATCTTTAACTAAAGAACTATACACAGAACGTTCTGGTTTAGCGTTATCTGGGTAGCCAAAATAATAAAAATTATAGAAAGCAAAGTCAATAATGTGTTTAGTAAACCAAGTTTTTTTATTTGGAATTTTTATAAACTCCACATCTTCAAACTTAAAGTACTCACCGTTATATTTTTCGTATTTGTTCCCCGCTGAATCCTTCCAAAAACTACGAGTAAACTTAAGTGTATAGTCTTTGGCTTTTGAGTTAAACTTAAGTTCGCGCTCTTCGTCTTTAAGATGAGAAATTCCTTCTGGGTTGTCTACTTTAGTTTGTGGGTATTTACCAATTTTTTTAACAGGTTCGCCAATATAAAGTGTAACTTTAAGATGTTTTTTTACTAAAGTTTTTTCAACTTCTAGTTTAGTTAAAACTCTACCATCAAGTTCAGCCTTTACAATAGCAAGATTATCTGTCTGAAACGGTGTTTCGTCAATTTGACCAATTTCAGAGCCGTGTCTCTTGGTTCTTGTAGGTATTTTGTTAGCGTGTCTCTTGACTTCAAACTCAACAGTGTAGGCTTTTCTTTTTAAAGTAATAGTTGCTTTATTTTCGCTAGCCTGAGCGTTTACCGTTAGGGTAGTTTGGCTAAACTCAGGATTTTGATAAATAGTTTCGTCTGGATTTTGAAAGTCAATTGTGTGAGTTGTACCGATTATTGCTTTTTTAGTAATTTTTGTTTCTTCAAAACTACCATCTGCATTTTCTTTTTTAACAAGGTAAGTAATTTCAGATTCTTGCACAGGTAGTTTCTTTAGTTTTAAGTGAGCCTTTAGAGTTAAGTCGTTGGTAATTGGTGTGTTGAAGTCAAAGCGTTTACCGGTGTCTCGGCCAGAAACCGGATCTACTATAGTCCAGTAGTCAAGTTCTGTAAACTGACCGTTTTCATATCCGGTGACCATTGAAGGTAATGAGTAGTTTAAATCAAGTTTATCACCGTGCATTGTGTAGACTGGCACGAGTTGATTGGCGTAAGCAGGAGTAATGAAAGTTATCTTGTGGTCGTGTGGAACATTAGTAGATGTTCTTCTTGATTTAAGGTATAGAGACATGTTTTTATCGGCTATATTGTTGCCAGGTGTAAAGTCATATCTTTGAGTTAAAGCCTCGTCTGTATACCAACCAAGAGTTTCGTATCCTGGTTTGTTTGGTTTGAAATTTTCAACAGGAGTACCTTTTTTGATAATTGCAAAGTAAACTCTTTCAGGACCGTCAAAATAAGAAATCGCAACATATCCCATTTTGTTGATATCGTCACCTGCTTGATTTGAAATTTCGTATTTGTATCTAGCGGTTAACTTAAACTCAGACTTAACCCAACTAGGAATTGTAATCTCTTCACCAATTTCCACGTTAACACGGTTGCCAGTCTCGTCGTAGTAGAACCAACCTAAAAACTCAGTAACATAGAATGGTGCTTGATTAAACTTAAGTTTTAAGCCTTTGTCTTTTGGATTTAGAGTTTTAAGTGTTTTTTGGTTGCGACTAATTCGCTCTAAAATAAAGGTTTTTTGAGTGTTGTTTTCAAAAATACCAGGTAGCACAAAGTCATAGTTAACAATAATTTCATTAGTTGTGTTAACTAAAAAAGCGTGTCCTTTGGCCTCGTTTTTAGAGAAAACTAAACTTTTTGAAACTGTGTCTTTTTCTTTTTTACCTTCATTGTTGAAACGATAAAAACTCTCTAGTTTATAAAGTTCTTCTTTAATGTGTCTAAATTCATGATCTAGTTTATAGTAAGGCAATACTATTGGTTTTCTGGTTTGGCCTAAATGGTTCTTTTCAAAAAAGATACGCAGGTAATTTGAGTAGTCAATAATAACGTCGTATTTAGTTTTAATTCCAAAAAGGTTTTTAACAGTTATCTCAAAAATAATCTCGTCGTATTTAAGGTTGGTGAAATCAATAGCTAGTGCTTTATCCTTTTTGGGTTGAACACTGACAACCGAACCTAGGCGGTTAGTTGTAAATCAATTCATCTTAATTGGAATTTGTGTGTGGTTGACGATGTCAGCACTTTCCGGTACGGCAAATCTAATTTTGCCATGCTCGTAAGTCACGGCTTCGTTTTTTGGAAAGCCACTTTGTTTTGAAAGATAAACAGTTGGACGAATTAATAGCAAAATTAAAAATATAGCAATTGCAGAAGTTATAAGCATGCTAATTGCTGTTTTTAAATATATTGATTTTTTTGGTTTGATGTGTTGTTCATAATGCCTCTTATTTATAAGCCACTTGGCTTATTTTTGTACATATGTAAATCTACCATAAATAATATATTTAAAAATTTTTTCAAAATAGGCGTTTAAACTCCAAAAAAAAGCCTAATAAGGCGATTTATTGAAATTATTATTTGTTATTTTGATAAAAAATAACTAAAAATTATTCTTCCTTTGTAATTAAAATGATATATTGTAATACGATAAAAATTAAACAACAAATAGTAATTTAGTTATTACTTTAGCCATCTCTGGTTTTATATATCGCAAAATCATTGCTTATCAAATGTGTGAATAGGTAATTATCAGATATTGTTTACTTAACTTTCTTTGTTTTAGTTAGAAGAATAGTTACTAAGTTTAATACTTAAACAATATGGTTGATATGTATATTTGCTACTTCAGAAAAGAAAAGGCCCTTTCGGGCCTATTTTTCTTTGGATTGGTCTTCTTCTTTTTTCTTAGGTTTAAGAACAAGTTGACCTTTGTAGTATCCGCATTCTGGTGTTACACGATGTTGTAGTGTAAATTCACCTGTTTGTGGGCAAACTGTAATCGCAGGACGTTGAAGTTTGAAATGAGTTCTTCTTTTACGTTTAGCAGTTTTTCCAGTTCTTCTAAATGGAACAGCCATATAGATACCTCCAACTGACAAACATTATAGCAAAATCTTGAGTTTTCACCAAGTAAAAAGTAAGTTATTTAAGTTTTTTAACGAACCAGATTATACCAGTTTTTATAGTTTTTAAATTAAGTAAAATTAAACGATTTTGTTGTAAATTGACTAAAAATTTTGTTTGGTTCTCATTGACACAAAGGTATTTACCAGTAAGTGGTAAAACCTTTTTTGAGTCTAAAAGAAAGTAATGCTTTTCAGGGGTTACTTCATAGTAAACATCACTACCAAGCAGTCTATAAACCAATTTAAAATTACCAACTTTTTGTGCAAGTTTAGCGCTAGTGCTAGATATTATTTTGCCTTTTTCACAAACTAACTCCTGCACAAAAACATTAAAATCAGCCTTTAAAGTATCAACGCCACCTGCTCTGTTTTTACCATAACAAAAGTTTTGACCAACTATTGCAGTGTCTACATTGATTTGCTTTAAAAACTTATTAAACTCAAGGTAAGTTTTATTAACTATTTTTGAGTTCAGTCTAAGAAAAGAAACTTCTGCTGTCGGTACAATTGCTTTAATTTTTTGAAGAATTTCTAAGCGAGTAAATAAAAAAACTCGTGCAAACGGCTTTTCTACGCAAATTACATGTGGCTCTAAATCTGGGTATCTAAGTAAATTAGCAATTAAAGCAGTGTGTCCTTTGTGAACTCCGTCAAAAGAACCAAGCGCGACTACTTTTGACTTAGTCTTAGAAATTACCTTTGCTTCGCCGTATTCATTTTCTAAATTAAATAACTCTAGGTTTGTATTCATTTTTATCACTAATGTATTTAACTAAAGCAATAGGTTTGCCCGCCTTAGTTGCAATAAAATCTTTTTTAACATCAACATGTTTAAAAGAAATAGTTGCGCCGTTTTCAATTAACTTAGTTGAAAACTCAGATAACTCAATAAAATCATATTTGGTTTTCAGCCACTCAAATAACTCCATTTTTATAAACTTGCCTGGCTCGATTTCTGGTAAAGTAAACTCACCAACTACCACTCGGTTTAATTTAGTTAAAGTAGCCAAGGTTGAGTTTTCTTTACAAAGTTCAGAAATCAGCGAACGCACATAAGTGCCAGCTTCTACCTTGCAATTAAATGTAAAAGTAGAAGGACTAATTTGTTTAAGCTCAAGAGAATATATTTTTTTAAGTTCTGATTTTAGTATAGGTGATTCGCCTTGTCTGGCTAAATCACAGGCTTTTTTGCCGTTGATTTTTTTAGCTGAGTAGATGGGCGGAGTTTGCAAAAAACCGGATTTTAGGTATTTCTGTATTGTCAGATTTGCTTTTTTAAGGTCAAGGGTTTTATTGGTTTTTTCAATAACTTTTCCAGTTAAGTCAAGAGTGTCAGTTTCGTATCCCAATTCAAACTCACCTGTATAGACTTTTGCAAAATCAAAATCTTGAACAAAGCGAGTAGCACGACCTGTTAGCACTAAAAGCAGTCCTGTTGCAAAAGGATCTAGAGTTCCAGTGTGTCCTACTTTAGTTGTTTTATCTAGTTCTTTTTTAATACCAAAAAGGGCAGCAAACGATGTGATGCCCTTTGGTTTATTTAAAAGATAGATGTAGTTTTGGTTTTTCAATTATTTAAAACTAGTTACCCAGCCAACTAACTCATCGCGAGAAAGTAGACCAACTTTACGGTCAATTTCCTTACCGTCTTTAAATAAAACTAGCGTAGGAATTGAACGCACTGCAGAAAGCAAAGCAAGTTCACGGTAGTCATCAATTGAAACTGCATAAACTTTCGCAATTCCTTTAAGTTCTGAGTCTGCCACTTCAGTTACTACTGGAAGTAGCGCTTGGCAAGGTCCACACCAAGGAGCAAAGAAATCTACTAAAACTAGTTTATCGCTGTTAATAACATCGTTGAAAAGTTCACCTTTATAAATATTCATATTTGTCACCTCTTCTTAAAATATAGCACACCAAAAACAAAAAAATTATTTTAAAGCCTTGTGTATTTTTGTAAGATAAATAAGTAAAAAATACAGTAAATCAACAAATAATGTCTAGATAATTTTGGTGTTTAAGATTGCTTTGTTTGGTATAATTTAAATGTTGTGAGGTATATTTATGCGTCGCTTTTTTAAAATAATATTGTTACTTTTTTTAGTGCTAATTATTAGTATTTTGGCAGTTGCAGGTTCTTTATTTGCTCTACACTTTAATACTGTTAAAACACCTGAACACGCCAAGAATTATCAGTTTGTTGATAATTTGCGCGAAAAAGTAGAAAAACATATATTTCTTGAATCTGCAACTGGCAAAAAATTTGAGTTTGACTTAAACTCCGAAACTTTAACACAAGTTTTAAATCACTTAATTATCTCTAAGAAATTAGCAGATAAATCTTATTTTGAAAACAATTCAAGCGATAAAACACTTTATAAAACTAATCCAGACTACGCCAGAATTAAAAGTATGTTTTTTACAAAAGACAATGACTTTTTTTATCTAAATGTTAACTTTGCATACAAGGCTTTAGGTGAGTTTCACAGCAGTTTAATCGCTCGTGTACAGTTAAGTGAAGACAAAAAAACTGGCGAAATAAAACTAACTTTAGATAAACTATGGTTAGGCAAAATTGGAGTTAGTTGGTCTTTCGGAAAGAAAATGGCCGACACTTTTGCCAAAAAAGCAGTAGAGAGTGCTTTAAACAGTTTAAAGCAAACTATTGCCAAAAGTGCTCCATACATTTCTTTAGATATCAATAAAGAAAACGCTGTTTTAAAAATCAATAAAGCTGGCATGTGGAGTTATGTTTCTAAGTCAATTGATAAAGACTACGAAGTTGAAGAGACTAATCCAAACGGCACAACTAAAAACAAGAGTTTACTAAAAACCATTAAAGAGTTTATGGACGAAAACTCACTTTACGATTTCACAGTTTCTAAAAACTCAGTTAAGTTAACACTAGACACTAGCAAAATTTACGCAAAAGATGATGTTACTCAAACAGAGAGACCTGCAATTAAAAGTGAAGATGAGTTAAAAGACTACTTTAAACAAAAAACTACCGATATTTTCATGAGTGCACTAAACAAAACAAACAATAAAGCAAACGAACTTTACATGACAATATCAATGGAAGAAATTAACCAACTATATCGCTACTTTTTGGAAAAAAATGGTTTTAAAAAAGACGAGGCTATGCGTACTTTTAAAATCGGTTCAACCGAAATTAAAGTCAAATATAAAATAGACATCAAACCGTTTATCAAAAAAGTAGACGGAAAACCTATGCTCACCATCCGTTTAATTTTAACTGTTACAAACGTAAGCGGAAAACCTGGTCTTGACGGTAAATTTTTCCAAACAATTGTAGACACTGTAGTTAAACCAAAAATTGAAGGCAAAAACATTTCATTAACTATACTAGATGAAAACAAAAAAACTAACATCACAATTGGCAAAGACATCAAACTTTCACACAACCGAGCAATTAACTTACTGTATTTATTTTCAAAAAATGTTGATTACTTGGATAAAAACCCAACTTTTAACAATATTTTAAGTTCCCTTTCTCCAGAAACTACAATCAGTCCAGACCTTGAGTTTGACGAAGAAAATCAGTTAATTCGTGTTAAGTGTCTGCTTAACGAAGCTAACTCTGACTTAATTGAAACTCTAAAGAAGACAAAGGATAACTTAATTCAGGCGCTTGATAAGCACACAGACACAATTCCAAATGAAAACATTAAAAACGAAGTTAAAAAACTAAAAGAAAAAATAAATAAAG
>CALISC010000045.1 GCA_938041945.1 uncultured Acholeplasmataceae bacterium
ACTGACTACGACACTGCTTTGAAACATGGCGCAATCGCCTTGTTTGGCGAAAAATACGACAAAACCGTTAGAATGGTTTCAATGGAAAACTACTCAATTGAGCTATGCGGCGGTACTCACGTTAAAAATACAAACGAAATAAAAGATTTTGCGATTACGCAAATTGAGTCAATTGGTTCTGGGCTTTACCGTATTTTTGCGGTTTCTGGTGCAAACCTGAAGGCTAAAGTTGAAGAATACGCGTCGCATTATTTTAATGAGGCTAGTGTTATTTTAAACAAAGTTAACGAACAAAACAATGTTTCTCTTAAATTAGAGTTTGTAAAAAAACCAGAAATTAAAGGTTCATACCAAGATATTTTAAATGCAAAAATATACCTTCAAGAAATCAAAACACAAGCATTAAAATACGAAAAACAAATTACTGAAATTAACATTAAAAATGCTTTAAAATCGCTTAACAATGCTACTTCACAAAATTATATTTTTATATCAACAATAGATTCAAAAATCGCAAAAGATGTGTTTATGCAATACGTAAACACACAAAAACTAAATAACTGTATCATGATAAACATATATGGCGAAAAGGTTAGTATTTTTGTTAAATCAAACACTCAAAAAGCTGTTGACTACATTAAAAAAATCAACTCTATTCTTAACTCAAAAGGTGGAGGTAGACCTGATTTTGCAACCGCTGGCGGTGGTGATTTGCATAAAGTTGACTTAGTTTTAAAGGAGTTTAGCGTAAATGATTCTTGGAATTGATCTGGGCTCAAAAACTATGGGTCTCGCTATTTCTGAGTCTCATATAATTGCGAATAACTTAGAAACTTTTCGTTTTGAAAACGAAGATTACTCGCTTTGCATCACTCATTTAGTTGAACTTAACTCCAAATACAATTTCCAAGAAATCGTTCTTGGCTACCCTAAACACATGAACGGAGATGTTGGGGTGCGCGCAAAAATTTCTGAAGACTTTAAAGCCTTAATTGAAAAAGCGTTGCCTGGTGTTAAAGTGATTTTAGAAGACGAACGCTTATCAACAAACGCTGTTTTTGGGGTTTTTAGACAAAGCAAAACCAATATCAAACAAAGAAAACAATTTAAAGATGAACTTTCTGCTGTTGTAATTTTACAAAAATACCTAGACCGCAGATCGAGTTTTTAAACCAAAAAGGTGATTTTATGGAAAACGAAGAAAAAGTAATTTCTTTAAACGACAAAGTTATTGAAAATCTAAAAAAAGACAAATCCAGAGAAGTTAAAATATCTGTTGACGGTATGGACGAGACTTTTATCGTGATTTTTACAACTACTCGCGAGTTTGCAGGCGAAACTAGAAATTATGTTGCTCTACTTGACAAAGAAGGAACTAACTTAATTTTTGCTAAATACAACGAACTTACTAAAACTGAGACTAACCTTGAGTTTAGCGGTAGTTTAACCGACATTGAAGACGTTGAAGAATACAGACAACTTACCGAAGTTTTCCTTGAATATATGTCTGATTTGGAGCATGAATAATCTAGAGTTTAATTTAGTTAAAAACGACTGCATTTTTGCTCAAGTTCCGATTTTAAAAGACAAAGCAGTTTTGTATATCAACGAATTGATAAAAAAACAAAATGTTAAAAAAATTTTAGAAATCGGAACGGGGACGGGGGTAATTGCTTTACAACT
>CALISC010000046.1 GCA_938041945.1 uncultured Acholeplasmataceae bacterium
AAAAGTTTGTTTTTTTAAAAGTCGTGGTTTTTAAAACCAGCGCCAATAATATCGCAGTTTTCTTGAATATAACTAAAAGCATGTGGGTCAAATACCGAAAGCAGTTCACGCAAAGTGTGGATTTGTGTTTTGTCGATTGTGAACACAACCATATTTTTAGCCTTGCCAGAATACCCGCCTTTAACTGGAATTAAGGTATAGGTGCGAGAGAAACGTTTAAAGATAGCGGCCTCTAGCGCTTTTGAGTTTTCAGAAATAATGTAGGCGGTAAACGCTTTTTTGGCTCTAAAAGAAAAGAAGTCTATCAAATAGCCAATTAAGAATATTGTAAAGAAACCAAAGAAACCAATGTATAGTCTAGTTACTCCAGTTAAAATAGAAGAAAGCGCAATTATTCCGTCAGTTGCGTAAATTGCTACAGAATACGGAACTTTGGCGTATTTGTGTGCAACTTTTTGAATAACATCAAAACCTCCAGTTGAACCATTGTTTCTAAAGACAATGTAGAGACCAAAGGCTGTTAAAAAAGCACCAAGTGCAACGCAAATTAAAATGATAGAAGTTGGCAGTTGCGAAACATTGATTTGATTGTTTAAGATGGCCAGGGTTTTTTTGTCAATTGAGAAAAATAATTTTTCAACAAAGTAAGTTGGAGAGACGGTCAACTCAAAAATTAAAATAAATAAAGGAAGAGTAAGTGAACCGACAATTGTTTTAAAGAAGTAAAACTTACCAAATACCACTAACGCCAAAATTAAGGCAAAAATATTGCCGATCCAAAAAGTGTAAGAAGTTTTGAAAACTCCTTTGGTTAAAGACTCAATTACAATACCAACTCCACCAACTCCACCTGAGACTAACTTTAAAGGGTTGTAAATAAAGTAAATTGGCAAAGCCGTGATAAAAGTACCCAGCACTACAAAGAAAAGTTCTTTTAAGTTTTGGCGGGTAAGTAGTCTTTGCATTAAAATTCTAAATTGCGAAGTGGTATTGTAGAATTTCATCTTTTTCTATATTTTAAATACTCCTTTAAAAATGCAGAAATTTCACCGTTTAAAACCTCATCAGCCTTAGCGGTTTCAAAATTAGTGCGAAGGTCTTTGACTAACTTATAGGGATAAAGCACATAACTTCTGATTTGACTACCCCAGGTAGCCTGCAGTTTTTCACCTTGCAGTTTTTGTATATTTTCGGCTTGTTGAGCGATTTTAGCAGCAATTAGTTTACCTTTTAAAATGCTTAGTGCTGTTTCTCGGTTTTGAATTTGTGAGCGTTCATTTTGACAAGTTACAACTAAATTTAAAGGTAGATAAGTAACTCTAACTGCCGAGTCTGTAGTATTTACAGACTGGCCACCTGCGCCAGATGAGCGAAAAACATCTATTTTTAGGTCAGTTTTAGCAATTTCAAGATCGTAGTTTTGCTCAATTTCGGGAGTTACTAGTACTGAAGCGAAAGTTGTGTGTCTGCGTTTGTTTGCATCAAAAGGAGAGATTCTAACTAAGCGGTGAACTCCACTTTCTCCTTTTAAAAGGCCATAAGAATTGGCACCAGAAATTTTTACAGAAATTGCCTTAAATCCCGTTGTATCGCCTTTTTGCAGGTCTAAGATAGTTGTTTTAAAGCCGGCTATTTTGGCGTACTTTAGATACATATTGAAAAGCATTTCAACCCAGTCATTGGACTCAGTTCCACCGCTTCCTTGGTGAATTTCTAAAATACAATTTGAGTCGTCGTACTCTTCGTTTAAAAAAGTTAACACTTCAAAGTCTGTTATTTCTTTCTCTAAGTCGTTAAGTTCCTTTTCAAGTTCATTGCTTGTCTCTAAATCTGTGAGTTCTGTGAGTTCAATTAAGTCCTTTAACTTTAAGTTGAGTGAGTTAAAAGTCTTTAACTTACTTTCTAGTTCTGTCAGTTGTTTTAAAACAACTTTGGCGTTATTTTGGTTTTGCCAAAAATCTGCGCCTTCAGTTGCTAACTTAAGTTGCTGAATTTGTTTTTCAAGTTCCGTAGGTTGCACAGTTTTGGAAAGTTCTTTTAACTTAATTTCCAGGTCAGCAACTCTGCCTTTAAGTTCGCGATTTTCTATTGCCACGGTTTCTTTTTCTTAGAGGCTTTAGGTTGTTTTTGAGTACCCTTATAGTCAGTTGCCTGATTAGTTTGGGCGTTTTTTACAACCTCTTCACGTTCTGTATTTCTTTCAACAACGGCTCTCAAAATATATCTAGAAATCATTTCGTTAATTTGGTCAAGCATCTCTAGAAACATTTTTTTACCTTCGTTTTGGTAAACTATAACTGGGTTTTGCTGAGCATAGCCTTGCAGTGAAACAGCCTGTCTAAGCCCTTGCATACGGTCAATGTGTTCCATCCAATAAGTGTCAATAGTTCTTAAAATTATCACTTTTAAAAACTCATTGTACTCTTCCACTGAAGACTTTTCTATCTTGTCTTGAATTTCTTTATCTGCCAATTCTTGTAAATATTTTTCAATTTCTGGCAGAGACTGTTTTTGTTTTAAAGTATCAAAATTGATTGCATTTAACTTAAAGATGTTGCCGTCTAAATATTTAAACAGTGGAGTGGTATTTAGTTGACCTTTCTTCTGTCCATATAGGCGGTCAAAAGTAATGTCTTTTAAATATTGAATTAAAATCTTGTAAGCCAGTTCTTGCACGTCTTGGTTTTTAATCACAGCCTCGCGCTCAGCGTAAATGGTCTCTCTTTGAATGCGCATCACGTCGTCGTATTTCAAGACATTTTTACGAGAGTCACAGTTCATACCTTCTACTTTTTTCTGAGCGTTAGTTACCATGTATGAAAACATCTTTGACTCAATTGGGGGCATGTATTCCAAGTCTGAGTTTTTATCTTGTTGCAGACCTTGCATGTAGGCAACTCGGTTTTTAAAAGTTTCAGATGAAAATCTTTGCAGAAGTTCGTCGTCTGCAGAAATATAGAAACGAGAGTAGCCAGGGTCGCCTTGTCGACCAGATCTACCACGCAACTGATTGTCAATACGACGAGACTCATGTCTTTCGCTACCAATTACCGCAAGTCCACCAAGTTCTTTAACGCCAGGTCCTAACTTAATGTCGGTACCACGACCGGCCATGTTGGTAGCGATAGTTACTGCTCCAACTAGCCCTGCGTTTTTAATAATTTCGGCTTCTCGTTCGTGTTGTTTGGCGTTCAAAACTTCGTGTTTAATTCCGCGTCTAGTTAAAATTTGAGATAAATACTCAGAAGTTTCGACAGCAATTG
>CALISC010000047.1 GCA_938041945.1 uncultured Acholeplasmataceae bacterium
AATTCCTAGTACACCTTCTATTTTAAGTGAAGACACATCGGCTAAAACTAAACTTTTAATATGCGGAACTGCATTTAAATCCATAGCCGAAAAAGAAACAGGCTCGTCTTTAAGTTTCTCTTCACCTGAATACAAAAAGTACTCCCAACGACAACTGTGCGCACAACCTCCGCGGTTGGCGTCTCTGCCAGTAAAAGTGTTTGAAAGTGAGCATCTGCCTGAATAACTCATGCACATACCGCCGTGGATAAACACCTCAATGTCCAGTCCATGTCTGTTAAGACTTTTAATTTCTTTAATAGAAAGTTCTCGGCCTAACACAATTCTTTTTACGCCAAGTTCTTTCCAAAATAAAATAGTGCGTGAGTTGATAACACTTTGTTGAGTAGAAAGATGTATTTCTAAATTAGTGTATTTACGAGCAGCCTGAATAATGGCAAAAGACGCACAAATTATGGCGTCAACTCCTGCTATTTCTAACTCTTGCAAATATTTTTTTAAACCTTCTAAGTCTTCATTGTGTGGCAAAATATTGGCAGTCACGTATACCTTCTTGCCAAGAGAATGTGCAAATTCACAGGCCTCTTTAATCAACGGGATTGTGAAGTTAGAAGCACGTGCTCGAAGTGAAAATTCAAGACCGCCAATAAAAACGGCATCTGCTCCGTATATAAGTGCGTATTTTAGTTTTTCAATATCACCAGCTGGTGCTAAAAGTTCGCTCATTTTTTATACACCGTTTTAGTTTCTGCAAAACCTGTGTCTTGTAAGTCACTGTATTTTGCTTTAAATTGCTCAATATCTATATCTGAGATGTTGTTTTTTTGATAAAGATTAAGGGCATCTATTGCGTATTCATCTGAAAAAAACAAAGGGTCTATCGCAAAGTATTTTAGACAAGTTTTTAGTTTTGCAATATAACTAAACATTTGCGTAGTTTTACCGCGAAATAAATAGGTACCAAATTTATCTTCAAGTACATTTAATTTTTCTGCTCTATTTTTTTCTTTTAAAAACAAGTCTGCTCTATTTTTTAAATCTAGGGTGTGTTTAAATTTTTTGTTGTATATAGAAAGTAAATGACGCTTTGAGTGAAACATTGAAAATCTGCCGTGTCCTTGGAAAAACAGATTAAAATTAGGATTTTTTTGACTAATTTCACAAATATTTTCAATAGTAATTTCTTTGGCTAAAAATACCCCAAAAAAACCAAGTTCAGAAATAGTTTGAACTTCTTGCCAGTTGGTAATTAAAGTTTCTGGGTTATACACACACTTGTTTAATAGGTTTTCTTCTTTCAAAAACTGAGAAACACCGATGTCGGCAACAATAAAGCCAATGATATTTTCTTTGTGTTTAAGTTTATTTAAATAACTTTTAAGCGCAGGAAAATCATGGTCATATGCCATAAAAGAAAGATCAATGAAAGCTTTGTGGTTTTTTAAATAAGTGTTAATTTCTAAAACTGTAAAACGGTGATAGCATTTATATGAAAACTCAGTTCTTAAAACCAAAGTAGCGTCAACATTTTCATATTTATTTAAGTCAAGGGGATATATTAAGTATTTCATAACTTTTTGGACACTAAAAGACCGTCTGCGATATCTAGAAATTCAGATTTGAAAGACTTATTTTTTAGAACTTCGGTTTTAAAAAACTCTAGTTTTTTAAGAAGTTGTGCTGTATTTTTAGAAACTGAGTCCTGGTTTAGTTTGTGAAATGAAATGTTATCGCAAACTATCAAGCCACCTTTTTTTAAGTTAGTTTGAAATTTTTCAAAATATTTTAAGTATTGAGCCTTTGGACCGTCTATAAAAATTAGGTCAAAAATTTCGCCCGTAAATTTAATATCAATTGCATCGGCCAATAGCGGAGTTACTTGTTTTTCAACTCCACAAATTAAAAAATTATGTTTTGCTTTCACAAAATTATCTGGATTTTTTTCAATAGTTGTAATTTCTAAGTTTTTATTTTCTTTTAAAAAACTAAGAGCACTAAAACCATGGGCAGT
>CALISC010000048.1 GCA_938041945.1 uncultured Acholeplasmataceae bacterium
GTTTTAACACAACAATTTTTTGGCTAGATAAAATTCCTGCAAGTGTAAAAGTCGGGAATTAAATTTTTAATGTTTTAACACAACACTATTTTGTCTAGATAAAATTCTTGTAAGTGTAAAAGTCGGGACTATCTTTAAAATATGCTTCTAAAATATTCATTTGTTCATACTTACGTTTGCTCTTTAATTACAAATTATTAAAGAGTGTTTGTAAGATAAAATTATTACAATTACAACAAAAAAGAGATAGTTTTTCTACTATCTCTTATTACAAATATAAACTATTATTTACTTATAATTATGTGTATAATATGTTTTTACTGAGTTTAAAATGCTATTACCCTACTTTTTTTATATATTACCCTACTTTATTGCACTTTACCATAGTATCTATTTTGCTGTGTTTTTTAGTCAAAAGTGCCACAGTTTCTACGTGCGCAGTATACGGAAACATATCAAAGCCTTTAATTGAAGTAATTTCGTATTCTTCTGCAAGCATTTTTAAGTCTTTAACTAATGTTTCAACATTACAAGAAACATAAACAACATTTCTTGGTTTTTTTGTGCAAATAAACTTACACACTGTTTCGCCGAGTCCAGTTCTTGGTGGATCAAATAACATCACATCAAAATCATGTTTTTTATAGTCAACCCAGGTTAAAACATTTGAAACCACAGCTTTTGCGTTTTGTATTTTGTTTTCATATATATTTTTCTTTAAAGCCAGCACCTGGTCTTTAACTAGCTCGACACAATACATTTCTTTGACTTTATTGGCAAGTTCTAGTCCAAAAACACCAACTCCAGAAAAAGCATCTAAAAGAATGTCTGTTGGCCTAAATATTTTAAAGTCTTTGATATAGGTAAGTATGTTTTGAAATGTATGGTAGTTTAACTGAAAAAAAGAGTTAGCAGTAATATAGTAATTTTTATTTAAAAAATTAGTGTTGAAAAAGTATTGGCCTTTAAGTAGTTTGTAGTCAGCATCGTGTTGTTTTGTGGTTTTATCTTTATAAACAAAAACACCAAATTGTTTAAGTGAAAATTCAGAACTATAAATCAAGTTACTAAGTTCTTTAAAGTTGTGTTCTCCGTAAACATGTAAGTTAACTGCTAAATCTGAGTTGGTAGCCTTGCGGACAGAAACTGCAAACAAACCAGATGGTTTTTTATCTACTACTGGGAAGTTAACTTCAATAAGTACTTTTTTAAAATAATTTAAAAAACTAGTGATTAACTCGTCTTGTGAAATTAAGTTATTAGTAGGTTCAACTAAATTAGTGTTTGGTCTGTATAGACCCCATTCAATTACTTTGTTAATTTGTTTAAACAAAACTGTAGTTTCGTTGCGGTAATTTAAAGGATTTAAAGCACCTTCAAAGTGTTTGAAAGTTTTGGGGTTTATGTGTTTCCTTAGTTTGTCTTTAACATGGAAAACTATTTTTTTGTACTTATATTCAAGTGTTGCTGGATAAGTTAGGTGAATAAGTGGAAGTCCTATAGTTTCTGAGAAACTTGCCAAAACCTCGGCTCTTTTTGGCGACTTTTGAATAATTTTAAGAATTTTGCCAACAAGCGCACCGCGGTTGTTTTTCTCAATTTCTGCTTCAATTTCTTCGCCTTCTGCAGCCCCATATATGTAGGCTGGTTGGTTGTTTAAGTAAGCGATACCTTCACCGTCATTGCCAGTTTTTAAAATATTTAATTTTACTATTTTTTTTCTATCCATACACAAACTCTTTCACCCATTTCAAAAGGCAAGACAAACTTAGTTAGAGAAATATTTTTAACTAAATTTACTAATTTAGTTTTCTTAAACTCAGCAATTTCCTCAGTGGCTTTAGTTGCTTTATAAAAACACATCTTGCCACCTTTAGTTAATTTCGGCAAAGCATACTTAACTAAAGTTGTAAGGTCGGTAACTGCGCGGGCTGTAACTAAATTAACTAAAACTTCTTTAATGTTTTCAACTCTGTCGTTAATAACTTTTAAATTAGTTAAATTTAATTCTGTTTTAACTAATGATAAAAACCTTGCTTTTTTGCCAATAGACTCTGTTAAAATAACTTCAATATTTGGAAAAAATAAAGCAATGGTAATACCTGGAAACCCAGCACCTGAGCCAATATCTAAGATAGACCTAGGTTGAGTTAAGTCAGAATTTTTAAAAAAAGGTAAGATGGAGTCTAGAACATGTTTAACTAAAAACTCAGTTTTATCAACGATTCTAGTTAAGTTAACTTTTTTATTTTCTTCAATTAAAAGCGAGTAATACTTGTCAATTTTTGAAACTAGTTCATCTGTTAATTCAATGTTAAATTTACTAAAAATGTCTTTCATGGTTAATTTTTCTCTTTACTTTTTTGAATGTAAATAGAAAGAATTTGAATATCACTTGGGTTAACTCCAAGTATTCTTGAGGCTTGTCCTAAAGTTTTAGGTCTAACTTTCTCTAATTTTTCTCTACATTCAAAGGCCAAGTTAGCAACTAGGTTGTAGTTAATGTCTGCAGGAATTTTAAAGTTTTCAAGAAACTTAAACTTCTCAGCAGTCTTGATTTCCTTTAAGATGTAGCCTTCGTATTTAATTTGTATCTCTACGGCCAAACTGACTTCTTCAGGAAATTTTTCTTTTATAAAAGGACTTAAAACCTTTAAATTAACCTCAGGTCTTTTAAGTAAATTTGCTAAAGAAATTGACTCATAAAGTGAGATATTGAATTTAGAAAGATGGCTTAAAACTGCTTTGGTTGGAGTGATTTTTGTGTTTATTAAAATCTCGGTTAATTGCTTAACAAGCCCTTTTTTGAGTAAATATTTTTGATAAGTTCCTTCGTCTATCAGACCACGGTTATAAGCAATTTCAGACAGTCTAAAATCAGCGTTGTCATCTCTTAATAGCAGTCTATACTCAGCGCGAGACGTCAGCATTCTATAAGGTTCATCAGCGCCCTTGGTTACTATGTCGTCAATCAACACACCAGTGTAGGCCTCATTTCTTTTTAAAATAAGTGGTTCTATGTTATCAATTTTAGCAGCAGCATTTGTGCCTGCAATTAAACCCTGACAAGCCGCTTCTTCATATCCAGAAGTTCCATTGATTTGGCCTGCAGTAAATAAGTTTTTAAGGATTTTGGTTTCTAAAGACAAATATAGTTGAAAAGGATTGATGGCATCATATTCAATTGCGTAGCCGTATCTGATTATTTTACCTGTTTCAAATCCAGGTAAACTCGCGACTAACTTTCTTTGAACAAAACGTGGAAGTGATGTAGAAAGGCCTTGTAAGTAGGTTAAGTTGTTTTTAATACTTTCTGGTTCCACAAAAATTTGGTGAATGTCTTTTTCTTTGAATCTAACAATTTTGTCTTCAATTGAAGGGCAATATCTAGGACCTCTACCTTCAATTACTCCTGAGTATAGAGGTGAGTATTTTAGATTTTCCAAAATTGTTTCTTTAGTATTCATGGTAGTGTGAAGGGTATGCAGACTTAAATTTGCTTTGTGTTTGGCTTTTGAGTAGTAAGAAAATCTAAGTTCTGGATTGTTCTCGTCCTGATTTGCAAGTTCAGTAAAGTCAATTGAGTTTGAGTCGATTCTCGGCGGAGTTCCAGTTTTTAGTCTCACGATTTCAAAACCTGCTTTTCTTAAAGACTCAGAAATTCCTGAAGTTGTGCGTTTGCCATCAGGTCCAGTTTGGTAAGTTTCACTGCCTATCAAAATTCGTGATGCCAAATAAGTACCAGTTGTCAATACCACAGTTTTGGCAAAATACTTTGTGTTGCTTTCTGTAACTGCGCCAACTACTGTTTGGTTTTCAACTAGCAACTCAGTTGCGTATTCATGCAGAAAAAATAAGTTTTTAAGTTTCTTTAATTCTTTCAACATGTTTTTTGGATAAATTTCTTTGTCAATTTGTGCACGAAGTGCCCAAACACCAGGGCCTTTAGATGAGTTTAGCCTACGCATTTGAATGGTAGCACTATCTGCAACTTTGGCCATCAAGCCACCAAGTGCGTCAATTTCTCGCACTAAAACACCCTTCGCAGGTCCGCCAATTGACGGGTTACACGGAAGGGTGGCAATTTGAGATTTATCTCCTGTGATAAATAAAACTGACTTACCTAAACGAGAAAGGGCAGCGGCGGCCTCAATACCGGCATGCCCTGCCCCAATTACGATTGAGTCAAATATACGGTTATTTAACTGCATTTTCAATAAAATCCACTAAATCTGCTTTGGTGAATTTTAATTTTTCGCGAATTTCGGCTTCAGATGAACTTAGACCAAAATCATTAATTCCAAAAACATGCGGTGTGTATTTATACCAAGAATAAGCAGAGCCTGCTTCTACTGCTACAATTTTAGAGTTGCCTAAAATCTCAGTTTGCTCAGATTTAGTAAGTCTGTCAAACAAGAAGCAAGACGGCATAGAAACAACGCGCACACCTTGACCTTTAGTTTCAAGAACTTTCGCGGCTTCAAGCGCTAAATCAACCTCAGAACCTGTTGCAATTAAAGTAAGTGAGTGTTTATTTACCTCTGCCTTAATGATATAGGCGCCTTTTTGGATGTCTAGTTGAGAGTTTGGGTTTTCTAGAACGTTTTGACGAGTTAAAACTAAAACTGAAGGAAAGTTGTTTTGAGAAAGCATTAACTTGTAAGCCGCCAAAGTTTCTTTAAAGTCGCATGGTCTGATAACGTTTACATTTGGAATGCATCTAAGTTGAGTTAAATGTTCAATTGGTTGGTGAGTTGGTCCGTCTTCACCTAAAAATACAGAGTCGTGGGTAAAAATATACATTACTGGTAGTTTTTGAAGAGCAGATAGACGAATTGCTGGAAGCATATAGTTAGAGAAGACAAAAAAGCCAGATACAAAAGGTCTAAGCACGCCAGTTTGTGCGATACCGTTGGCAATTGCTGCCATTGAGTGTTCGCGAACTCCGAAGTTTAAGTTGCGACCAAGTCTGTTGGTGTGGTCAAAATCACCGTCTACTCCTTTTACGCAAGTTGACGAAGAAAGGTCAGCAGATCCACCAATTAGCGCTGGAACTTGCCCGGAAATATAGGTCAAAATGTCACCAGAAGATTTACGAGTTGCTTGTTTTTCAGGGATTTTTGTGAGCAACTCACTTAAATCAAAGTCAAGACTTTTAGTTTTAAGTGGTTTTAGTTTAGAGTAGGCTGTGTATTTTTCAAGGCTTCTTTTTAAGAAATTGTTTTGAAAGTGTTTATAAACCAATGGGTCTACTTCAAACGGTTTGTATTGATATCCAAGTTTTTCAGCAAGTAAATCGCGTTCTGCTATACCAAGTGGAGAACCATGTACTTTGTTGGTAGCCTCTTTTGTCGCACCTTGGCCAATTGTGGTTTTCATCTCAATAACAGTTGGCAGGTCTGACTCCTTGGCTAGACGAATTGCTTCTAAAAACTCGGTCTTATCGTAAGGGTTTGTCACTAAAATATAGTTCCAACCATCTGCTAAAAACTTTAATTTAAAATTAGTTTCACAAGTTAAAGAAGTAGGTCCATCTAGTTGAATATCATTTGAGTCAAACAACATTATTAACTTATTTAGTTTAAGTCGGCCGGCTAAAGAAATTGCTTCCATAGCCACACCTTCTTGCAGGTCTCCGTCACCACACAGACAGTATGTATAGTAATCAGTGTACTTAGAGCCATTTACTTTGTTTAAATGAGCCTCGGCAATTGCAGAACCTACCGACATCGCAACGCCTTGGCCAAGTGGACCAGTAGTTGCCTCAACGCCAGGAGTTTCTCTAAACTCAGGATGACCAGGAGTGTTTCCAGGTCTACGGAAGTTCTTTAAATTATCAATAGTTAGGTCAAATCCTGCAAGATGCAGAAGCGAGTAAAGTAGGGCAGAGCCATGTCCTGCAGATAAATAAAAGCGGTCGCGGTTTGGCCAAAGCGGGTCTTTAGGATTTTGATTGATTGCGTAGTTGTAAAGATAGTAAACCGGAGCAGCGGCTCCTAAAACAATACCGGGGTGTCCTGAGTTGACATTGTTAATAGTGTCAACCCCTAGCAATTTAAGGGTATCTATACAAAGTTTATCTAAATCTTTTTCAGTTTTCATTATTTTTCTTTAGTTTTTTTAGCCTTTGGTGCTTCAACTTGTGCAGGTTCCACAGTTTTTTCTACTTGTTCTGCTGAGTTTGCAGCAACTTCTTGGTTTAAAACGGTTTTTTTGTATTCCTCAGTTTCTGCCTCTAAGGCTTTGAAGTTATCTTCTCCAACTAGGGCTAGAATGTTTGTAAAAAACTTGTTGTGAAGTGCTGACATTTTTTTAGTAATTTGGCGAGAAATTCCAAAAACTAGACCAAAAACGATAATCAAAAGACCAATTAGCACCCAAAATGACCAAGATTTCACTTGTGGGAACTTAGAAGAAAGCACAGCTATAGTAGTAGCAGCTGCAATAAAGCCGATTAAAATTCCTAAAAATACAGGAATAAAAATGCGGTTTTTAATTGAGTTAATGCCGTCTGCATACGCCAAGTATTCTGAGTTTACATCTTTTTCGTAAAGTCTTTTAATTGAACCTGTTTCAAAGTAAGCCTGGTCAATTAAAAGTCTAGCGGTTTGCGGGGTAATGTCCCAAACTTTAAGTAGACCTTTTTTGTGCCAAATGGCTTTTTCTGAATCTGTCATAAAGTAAATTTCTAGAATTCTTTTGTCAATTTGTTGAGTGTAGGCAGGCACTCTATCAGTTAAATTGAATTTCATAAATCCTCCTTACTAGGGTTTAAAAAATGTTTCCTTTTAAAGACCATTGGCCACAGTGGCTATATCCTGATGGCTGCTTCAATCAAGACCTGACCCATTCAGATAAGTCAATCGGCCAATGGCTTTTAAAAGGAAACATCTAAAATCTTTGCCATTATAGGCGTTTAAAGAATTTTTTTAACAACTCACCGGCTTCATCTACCTTAACAAAAGTTAATTTAGTGTGAGCAGTGGGCTGCAGAAAAATCTCTTTTCTGATTTTTTGGCTAAAAACTGTGGGGTCTTTGGCCAAAAAAATACATTCTTTTACTCTAGCAACAGCAATCGCTGCCGCACAAAGCACACAAGGCTCAAGTGTAGATATCAGCACGCAATCTTCTAGTTTCCAAGTTTTAAGCCGCTTGGTGGCTTTCTTTAAAGCAGTAATTTCAGCGTGTCCAAAAATATCATGCTTATGTTCTTTGGTGTTATAACCAGTTGCAATGACTTCGCCTTCTTTTAAAATGAGCGCACCAACTGGCACTTCTGCACAAGCCAGGGCTTTTTTGGCAAGCCTCAAAGCATGAGCGAAATGTTTATTTCTATTTTCCTGGTTTTTGTTCAATATTGTAGCGTTTGTTGAACTTATCTACACGACCTTGTGCTTGGACAAATTGTTGTGTACCTGTGTAGAAAGCGTGGCATTGTGAACATGTATCTACTTTAATTTCTTTGGCAGTAGATTGAGTTTTGAACTTAGAACCACAAGTTGAACAAATAACTTCAACTTCAATAAATTCAGGATGAATTGCTTTTTTCATGTGTATAAACTCCTTTTTTGGTAGCAGTCTACCATTATTTTAACACATCCGCCTTACTTTAAAGTAAGCCGGATGTGCACTTTTACTATTTTAATTGGTTAATAACTTAAGCGTTTTTATCGTCAGAAACTTTGGTGTAGCTAAACTCAGTTTCTTTTAAAATTCCGGTTCCCGCTGGGATTAGTCCACCAATGATGACGTTTTCTTTTAGACCTTTTAGTTGGTCAGGTCGCGAAGAAATTGCAGCGTCTGTCAGAATTCTTGTAGTTTCTTGGAAGGAAGCAGCTGACAAGAAAGAGTCATTTGAAAGTGAGGCTCTAGTAATTCCAAGTAGTATTCTTTTACCAATTGCTGGACGTGTACCTTGTTCAAAAGCCACGCGGTTGGCTTTCAGGAAGTCTGAGTTTGAAACCACGATACCTGGAAGCAGGTTAGTGTCACCTTCATGGATAATCATAATGCGTTTTAGCATTTGTCTAATAATGATTTCTATGTGTTTATCTTGAATATCAACACCTTGAGATTGATAAACTTTGCGGACTTCTGCCAAGATGTAGTTAGAAACGGTTAAAGTATCGGTTACACGAAGTAGCTCTTTCGGGTGAATTGAACCAGGAGTTAGCGAAGTTCCGGGTTGTACAGAATCCCCAACTTTCACCAAAATATCTGCGTTTGACTCAATTGAGTAAGTGTGAGTTTTGCCTTGGCGGTCTTCAATAACCACACTAGGTTGGCCATATTGTGGACGACTAATTTGGCTAACTTTACCAAAATACTCAGAAATAACAGATTTTCCTTTTGGAGTTCTTGCTTCAAAAAGTTCTTCAACACGAGGAAGCCCTTGAGTAATTCCTACTCCGGCTATACCACCTGAGTGGAAAGTTCTCATTGTAAGCTGAGTACCAGGTTCTCCGATAGATTGTGCA
>CALISC010000049.1 GCA_938041945.1 uncultured Acholeplasmataceae bacterium
AGCCTGACGCGCATCTTTTGGAGTTTCTGCGTTGGCGCGCACTCCAAGGCTGCGAACTTCGTCAACCCAGCTCATAAAAGTTTCAAAGTCGCCAGAAATTTCGGCAGGTACAGTTTCAATTTTTTGTAAGTAAACAGAACCAGTTGAACCGTCAATACTAATGTAGTCGCCTTCTTTAACTTCGGCGCTACCTAGACGGCAAGTTCCGTCTGACAAGAATTGAAGGTCATGGCAACCTGCCACACAAGTTTTACCCATACCACGAGCAACTACGGCTGCGTGTGAAGTCATACCACCACGAGCAGTTAAGAAACCTTCGGCAACATGCATACCTTCGATGTCTTCAGGTGAAGTTTCTAGACGCACAAGTACTGATTTTTTACCTTCTGATTTAAGGCGAAGAACTTCAGTTACAGAGAAAGCAACTAAACCGGTCGCAGCGCCTGGAGATGCTGGTAGCCCTTTGCCGGCAAGTTTAGCAGTTTTTAAAGCTGTGCTTGAAAAATGTGGGTGAAGGAGATTTTCAAGTTGAGCAGGTTCAACACGAGTGATTGCCTGTTCTTTAGTGATTTTACCTTCGTTAACTAGGTCAACCGCGATTTTTAAAGCAGCAGGGGCTGTTCTTTTTCCGTTTCTAGTTTGAAGGAAGTATAGTTTTTCGTTTTCAATAGTAAACTCAATGTCTTGCATGTCACGGAAGTGCTCTTCAAGTAGTGCGGCTAAGCGCATAAACTCAGCGTGGCAAGCAGGCATTACGTCTTTTAGAGTGTCCAGAGCTTGAGGTGTGCGGATACCAGCAACAACGTCTTCACCTTGTGCGTTAATTAGGTATTCACCAAAAACTTTAGCCTCACCAGTTGAAGGGTGGCGAGTAAAGGCAACGCCTGTTCCTGATTTGTCAGAAAAGTTACCAAATACCATTGACTGAACGTTAACAGCAGTTCCCCAAGATGAAGGAATGTTGTTCATTTTACGGTAGTAGTCTGCGCGTGGGTTGTTCCAAGATTTAAAAACCGCACCAATTGCACCAAACAATTGAACGAAAGGATCTGTTGGGAATTCTTCGCCGATTTCTTTTTTGTAAAGTTCTTTGAAACGAGCGATCATTTCATCTAAATCTTCTGCGGTGAAGTCTGAGTCTTGAGCAACTCCTTTTTGGGCTTTAAGTTCGTCAATGATGTTTTCAAAATTACGTTTTTCAACACCCATTACCACGTCTGAATACATTTGAATGAAACGACGGTATGAGTCGTTGGCAAAACGACGGTTGCCAGTAATTTGGCTAAGTCCATCAACTACGTTTGGATTTAGACCTAGGTTAAGAATTGTGTCCATCATACCAGGCATTGATACTCTGGCACCACTTCTTACAGAAACTAAAAGCGGATTTTTTGGATCTCCGAATTTTTTACCTGTTAATTTTTCTAAGGCTTTAACTGCGTCTAGAATTTCTTTTTGGATAGATGTAGAAATTTGTTCGCCGTCTTTGTAGTATTTTGTACAAGCCTCGGTTGTAACTGTGAAACCTTGTGGAATTGGTAATCCTAGTTGGGTCATTTGGCCAAGGTTAGCACCTTTACCACCGCAAAGATTACGCATTGATTCATTTGTTTCACTAAATGCATAAACATATTTTTTTGCCATTTAAATTCTCCTTTTTCACTAATAGATAGTATAACAAAAACTAAGTTAATTTTAAAGTATAAATTAAGCCGTAAAGCGTTTTTTAAAGTCTCATCCCACCGTTTACATCAATTGTCGTTCCAGTTATATAACTAGCTTCGCTTGAGGCTAAAAAAAGCACAACCGAAGCAACTTCATCGGTCTCACCTAGTCGGTTTAACATGGTTTGAGCTTTAAACTTTTCAAGTAAAGCATCTGGTACTGTTTTCATCATATCGGTCATGATAAAGCCAGGTGCGACTGCGTTGACGCGAATGTTTGTGCCCTTGCGGGCAAACTCTTTCGCCCAAGTTTTAGTAAGTCCGATAACTCCTGCTTTAGCCGCTGCGTAGTTAGCCTGACCTATATTTCCGTATTGTCCAACAATTGAGGCAATATTGATAATGCTGGCTTTGCCTATTTTTAAAAATTCAGGTATAAGGGGTTTAGTTAAGTTATAAATTCCGGTTAAGTTAACCG
>CALISC010000050.1 GCA_938041945.1 uncultured Acholeplasmataceae bacterium
CCAAATAACCTCTGTGAGCAGCATAAAAGACGTCGTATGACTTGCGGACGTAGTTCAAAGTAAAGACAGTTGAGCCATCTCTGTTGATGTTCTTAGTTTGGGTTTGTTCGGCTACTGTAAAGTGTTCGTCAAACTCAGTTAAACGATTGTCACGAGAAATAGTTTTTTGTGTGTCTGCTAAAGCCTGGTGAACTTTCGTGTCTGTTCTCTCGGCAATATCGTCAACTCCTTCAAAGACGTGGTTGATTGTATAGTTAACCATTTTTGCGTTTTCAGTAAAGTAAGCAACTAAGGTAGTGTTGCCAGTAACTCTAGTGTTTGCAAAGTTAAACTCAGCGATTTGGCTGTATGTGCCGTTCATGGCAGTTTTTTCTTGCCAGTGAACAAAGTTGTAAGTGTAGCCTTCTTTAGTTAGAGTTGGGTTAGTTGCCGGTTTAGTAATTTTGCCTTGGTATTTAACCTGAAGAGATTGTGGTTGACCGCCAACAGTAACGTCGCTAAAGTGGTTGCCGTTGTAGTTAACTTCGTAAGTTACTGTGTAGGATTTACGGACATAATTTAAGGTAAATACAGTTTTTCCATCACCTTTGATTTTCTGAGTTTGGCTTTGGTCTTCAACTGTAAAGTGTTCGTCAAACTCAGTTAGTCTTTGTGCACGAGAAACCGTAACTTCTGTGTCAGTTAGCGCTTGATGAAGCCTTGCATCTGTTTTTTCTGCAATATCATCAACACCTTCAAAAACGTGCTTGATTGTATAGTTAACTTTTTCAACAGTTTGAACAAAGTAAGCAAGTAAGTACATAGTGCCGTTTACACGGTCATTTTCAAAGTCAAAACCTGTGATTTCTTGATAAGTTCCGTTCATTTTAGACTCATCTTGCCAGTGAACAAAACGGTAAGAGTAGCCTGGTTGATTTAAACCTGGTGTGTATGCTGGTTTTTTAACTTTTGCTTGGTATTTTGCCTTATAAGGCTCAGGTTCATCTCCGACATGTACAGCATTAATAAAAGGCGAATCAACCAAATAACCTCTGTGAGCAGCATAAAAGACGTCGTATGACTTGCGGACGTAGTTTAAAGTAAAGACAGTAGTGCCGTCTGCGTTGATGTTTTGAGTTTGAGTTTGATCTTCAACTGTAAAGTGTTCGTCAAACTCGGTTAAACGGTCAACGCGAGAAATAGTCTTGCTTGAATCTGCCAACGCTTGGTGAACTCTTGACTCTGTTCTCACGGAAATATCATCAACCCCTTCAAAGACGTGGTTGATTGTATAGTTAACTGATTTGGCGTTTTCAGCAAAGTATGCAACTAAAGTGATGTTGCCGGTAACTTTAGTGTTAGCGAAGTTAAACTCGTCAATTTGGCTATATGTGCCGTTCATGGCAGTTTTTTCTTGCCATTGAACAAATGTTAAGTCGTAACCTGGTTTAGTTAAGGTAGGGTTTACCGCTGGTTTAGTGATTTTACCTTCGTATTTAACTAACTGAGTTTGCGGTTGACCGCCAACTGTCACATCGCTAAAGTGGTTGCCGTTGTAGTTAACTTCGTAAGTTACGGTGTAAGACTTGCGGGCATATCTAATTTCAAAAGTAGTAGAGCCATCGGCTGCTACTGTTTTAGTTTCAGCAAAATCAGCAACCTCGAAGTGCTCATCATAACTTTTATCTCTGTCTTCGTGAGTGACAGTAATAGATTTGCCGACTTGCTCACTAATTTTTTGTTCATCAACGCGCTCGTCAATCTGTCCTGAAATTCCTTGGAAAATATGCTTAATAGTGTAAGTTGCGGTGGTTTTTTTCTTTTCAAAATAAGCAACTAAATCAACATTGCCAGTAACTGGCGTGTTAAAATCATAGGCCTGAGTCTTGACGTATTGGCCGTTCATTGATGATTTTAATTGCCATTGGACAAATGTGTATTTGTAGCCAGGACTAGAAATTGTTGGGGCAGCAGGTTCTGTGGCTGTGCCTTCGTATTTAACTTTTTGGCTGGAATTCGGAGAAACGTCTCCAGTAAATTGATTGTTAAAGTTAGTTTCAAAGTTTGCGTCAAACAAACGGCGGCGATACTTCAAAGTAAACTGAGTAGTATATTCACCGCTAATTTGTTTAGTTTCGCTTACGGTAGTTTCCAGTTCAAAACCATGGTCGTAGCCTGCCAACTCATCACTAGGCGATACAGTTACTTGGCTATCTACCAGGGCTTGCTTGGTTTCCGTGATTGTGCGTTCAGCAATTGTGCCAACACCTTCAAAAATATGGTTAATTTGGTAGTTAACTTTGTCTTTTGCGATTTTGGTGTGCTCAACGTATATTGTGGTGTTGGTAAAAATACGTTCAGTTAAATGGTCAAAAGTTGTGCCGTTTGATTTTGAAAAACGACTAAACTCATATTGATATGGACCTAGTTTAGTATTGTATTGTTGTGGGTCTAAGTTTAAAAGTTCACCTTTTTTAACTAATCTAACTTCTTTTGTGCCAAGCAGTTTATTGACAATAGTAACCGCAACAGTAGTGTCTGGAACTGGGGTGTTTGGATCTTTTTCAAATATCGGATAGAGTGTAGTGTCTTCAGTTAAAACATCAGACAGGCCAAACTGACCTGCAATTTGGCCATTTTTTAAGTAAGCCCAATGTTTAAAGCGGTAGCCGGACTTAGAAATTGCGGGTAGTGTACCTTTAAAAGTTTCATTTTTTGGGTTAGTTTGAACAGATAAAATAGAAGAAGTATCTGAAAGGAAAGTTACCTTAATTAAGGTAGGGTCAGTTGGTTTTGGTTTGGTTGGGTTAGTAGGGTCAGGAATATCGTTAGAAGATTTGAAATTATAAAGTCCAAAAACATTTAACTCAGTAACACCAGAGTCTACAGGGTTATTTACGTCAAACTTAGTGCTAAGGTCTGCGTTTAAATACCAGTCATTGAAGGTAAACTTACCAAGTAAGTGGTTTTTGTCTGACGGTTTTTTTGCCAAGATTTGACTAATTTCTATTTTGTCTTTTTCTTGGATTTTGTTGTCTTTTAAGGTTAAGCGTTTTTCATATAGCACTTTGCCGTCAACACCGTCAATTATTCTAAAATTAACTTCTCGGTCTGGAGTTGGGAATTTAAGTTCGCGCATGTGTGCCTTTAGCGTTAAGTCACTAGTGATTGGCGTGCTGAAGTAAAAACGTTTACCAGTATCTTTGCCGGAAACAGGGTCTACTATAGTCCAATAGTCTAGTTCTGAAAACTTACCGTTTTCATAGCCTGTTACCATAGAAGGAAGAGAATAGTTTAGGTCTAGTTTTTCGCCGTGTGCACGGAAAACTGGAACCAGTTGTGTTGCATATGGCGGAGTGATGAAGGTAACACGGTGGGTTTTGATAGGTTCAGAGACTTTTTTAGACTTTAGGTAAAGCGATAAGTTTTTGTTTGCAATGTTGTTGCCAGGAGTAAAGTCATATGGTTGTGTCAAGGCTTGGTCTAAATACCAACCTAAAATTTCAAATCCCGGTTTATTTGGTTTAAAGTTGTAAACCGGAGTTCCTTTTTTAATAATCTCAAAGTGAATACGCTCAGGTCCATCAAAGTAAGAAATTGCGACATAACCTTTTTTGTTAATCTCGCCGCCTGCTTCATCTTCAATTTCATACTTATATCTAGCAATTAGTCTAAACTCATATTTAATCCAAGCAGGAATGTTGATTTCTTCACCAATTCCAACGTTAACTCGGTTTCCGGTTTGGTCGTAGTAAAACCAACCTAAAAACTCAGAGACATAGAAAGGCGCTTGTTTAAATTTAAGGCGGAGATTTATGTCTGCTGGATTTAAGGTTTTCAGAGTTTTTTGGCTGCGGCTAATGTAATTTAAAATAAAGGTTTTTTGGCTTTGGTTTTCAAAAATTCCCGGTAGCACAAAGTCATAGTAAACTGTGATGTGGTTTGTGTTGTTAACCAAAAAAGCATGGCCTTTGGCCTCAATTTTAGAGAATATTACGGATTTAGCAATTGGTTTAGTTTCAGGTTTACCGTTTTCGTCAAAACGGAAAAAACTCTCAATTTTGTAAAGTTCTTCTTTGATGTGTCTAAACTCTCTGTCCATCTTATAGTAGGGAAGGACAATCGGTTTTCTGACTTCACCTACATGGTTTTCTGAAAAAAAGATACGAAGGTAATTTGAGTAGTCAATGATAACGTCGTATTTAGTTTTAATGCCAAATAAGTTTTTGACAGTCAGTTCAAAAATTACTTCGTCGTATTTGCGGTTATTAAAGTCTATTGCCAAGACCTTGCCTTGTTTTGGCTGGATGTTTATAACTGAACCTAAGCGGTTCGCAGTAAACCAATTTAATTTAATTGGAATTAAAGTATGGTTAGTAATATCGGCACTTTCTGGCACGATAAATCTAATTTTACCGTTTTCGTATTTTACGGCTTCGTTTTTTGGAAAGCCGCTTTGTTTAGATAAATAAACAGTTGGACGAATTAGTAGAAAAATTAAAAACAAAATTATTGCTGTTGTGATTAACAAAGCAAACCATGTTTTAATTAGTGAATGTTTTTTCTTAATGTTTAAATTAGTATCTTTCATAAATACCTCACTGCATGTAAATCAAGTTTAAGTGTTTGCGGTAAATTTAGTCTAGAAAATTATATAGATCGGAAGAG
>CALISC010000051.1 GCA_938041945.1 uncultured Acholeplasmataceae bacterium
TCTTCCGATCTGTACTGCATAACCGAATAAAAAATATTTAAATAAAATATTGTGCGACAAAAAAATACAAAGTGTGTAAAAAATAATGTCGAAAACCATAGTAAAAAAGAAATAATATGTGCTAAACCACGTTTTAGGTTTGCTAATGTCGTTTTCTTTAAAAAATAAGTTTTCTTTTAAAAGTCTGCCTACATAAATGGTGTATGAGTCAAACCATGGTTGATACCTTCTACGCGTATATTTTTCATTATAATAACAGTACTTTCCAAAAAATTTAACTTTATAAACACAGTACCACCAGCTTTTTGCAGTGTCACCGAAATATAATGAAGCACAGCTAAAGATGAGACTTATTAGTCCTGAAAAAAGCAACGCTCCTGTTCCCTTTAAATATATATGCATAAAAATGTCCTTTTAAAAAGTCAATAAAAATGTTTAATGCAGGTCTATTGCAATATCTTCACTTGTTGTTTTGCAACTGTATCAAGAAGTGGTTCAAATAAAATATATCTAAACATATTCAAGATAACAAAAATATTTTTGAATGAACTAAACATGTTTTTCATATAACCAATTTAGTTCCAGACTTAATATTAAAATGCATATTCAGTGCTCCTTGCTTACTTTTAACTCGTAACCTTGCAAAATAATTATATCAAGCACTACACCTAAAAAGTTTAAGTGCCTGTTTTTATAAAAAAACTACCAAATGTGAAGCTTTTTACTTCAAAGACTTTTGGTAGTTTTTTAGTTTTATTTTTAAAAAAATTAAATAAGTATATGCTTCTTAATATAAATTTTTAAACTTATCTTTGAGACATAACTTTTAGTTCTGAAAGAAGTTTAACTAAGTCTGTATAAATTTTGGCGTCTTGTCCGTCTTGTGGGTCTTTAAAGTACTTGCCAATTTGATAAAGCAGGCGGTAGTTTTCAATAGTTCCAGTTTTAGCGCCAAAAACTTGGCCATAAACTATTGAAAAAATGCTGCTAATCGCAGGATGGATGTTTGCGCCGTCTTTTGAAATAAAGTCAGCTAAGTATCGAGACCATTTAGAAACCATTTCATATAAGTCTTTATCACCGCCTGGTTTTAACTCAGTTGAGTATGATTTATTTCCAACTTTTAAAATTAGGCCCAAAATAAACTCATGAATATTTTGAAATGCTTTTACATTATCTTGATATTGTCTAAAGGCTTTAGCTCTGTCTTCTTTGTTTGCGATTTTATCTAAATCTTTTTGGGCAAAGTTGTGGAAAAACTTGCCAATTGAGTCAAATGCAGCCTTAAGTGCGTCTTGGATTTTTTCTTGTTTAAGTAGTTCTTGAACTGCTAAAACTGCTTTATTTAAAGCACTTTGCGCTGCTTTAAAATTAGCAATTTCTGCATCAATTTTGCTTTGTTCAACTACTTTTCCTGCACTAATTTGGTCTTTTAAATTGTTTAGTTTGCTTTGGCTTAACTTTAAAGCGTAGATGTTTTTCCCAAGTTCCACAAAACTAGGAAAAAGCGTAGCAACTTCTTGCCAAGCACCAAGATTTGGCAGTTTTGGAAATAAGGCTTGTACTTGTTTTAAAAGCAAGTTAATTGATTTTTGGTTAAGTTCGTTTTTAATAAAGTCAATTACTTGTTTTTTATATGCTTGGTCTTCTTTGCCGTCTTTTTTGAAAACGAAATTATCTTCAATTAGTTTAGCAATACCGTCGGCTGTTAGTAGACTAAGTAATTTTGAGAAATCAAAATTTTGCAGTTTAGGTACAGGTTGTTTTAAGGCTTTTTGAATTGTGTTGTAAAGGTCAATGTAGTTTTCAAGAATACCTGGGTTTTCTAAAGTTAGTTTTTCAGGGAAAACTAACTCACCTTTTTCGTTTTTAAATTGGGAAATAAGTTTACCAAATACACCATCACTTGGAAGTTCACCATCTTTGATTTTATCAAGGCCAAGTTTAGACATTTGGCTTTCAATTAACTTAATAATAGTGCTAAGGACTGGGATTTTCTCATAAATTTCTTTGGCTTTAGCGGTAAACTCTGCTTTTTTTAAAGTTTCTTCAAGTTGTTGATATTGAGCAAGTTTTGCAGAATCTAGTTTAGCAACAGTAAATAAAAAAGTGTGTGTAAGTTCACCAGCAGTAGCAGTTAACTCAACTTCAACGTCTTTGATTTGACGGTAAACTTGAACTTCAAGACCTGTCAACATAGCGGCTTCTTTGCCTTTAGTGATTTCATAGCTAATTTCGGTATCGCCTAACTTAGCGGGTAGTGTGAAGTTTTTATCAACTCGGCCACTTGGCACCGCCAGTTTAGATAAATCTAGGGTATCTGCTGGTTTTTTGGGTTCTTTTTTACAAGACGCTATTAAAAAAGCAGATAAAACTAGGGTAATTAAAAATAATAATTTTTTCATAATTTTTCTCTCCTTTATTGTTTTAAGGTAGGTTAATTTGTGATTTGTGTTCACCAATATTATACATCAGCCTGATTTTGACCAGGTTCCGCTTTTTCAATATAGCGGCATTTTGGAAAACCTGTGCAACCTTTAAAGAAACCGTATACAGATTTTCTTAAAATTAGCGGCTTTTCGCATTTTGGGCAAGGCTCGTCTAAAATTTGTGCGAACTTTTTAGACGGCATTTTAACCTCAGCGAGTGCCAAAGTTTCCATAAACTCGCGATAGAATTTTGCTAAAAACTCAACTTTGTCAATGTCGGCGTGCGCGATTTCATCAAGTTCTGTCTCCATTTTAGAAGTGTATGCCGGATCCATTAGTTTAACAAAGTACTCGTCAAAAGAAAAGACTAAATCAAAGGCTAGGTCGGTTGGAATAAACTGACGTTTTTCTACGTTAATGTAAACTCGGCTTTTTAGAGTTTCAATAATTTGTGCATATGTAGAAGGACGCCCAATTCCGAGTTCTTCCATTTTTTTAATTAAAGAACCTTCGTTGTACCTAGCTGGTGGCTGGGTTTGTTTTTCTTCAATTGCTAGTTTTGCGTCAATTTCTGCACCTAACTCAAAAATTGGCAGGACTTTGTCTTCAATTTTTTCGTCAAGCACACGGTGCCCTTTAAACTGACACACACACTCGTGTGCCTGAAATAAATGTCCGTTTTTCGCTAAAGTCACAGTTTTATTTTTAAAAACAGCAGCGGCTAAATTAGCAGCCAGTGCTCGGTTGTAAATTAGCGTGTAGATTTTAAGTTGTTCAGGCGTTAAAAAATTAGCCATGGTAGTAGGGGTATTGTAAACAGAAACCGGGCGAATTGCTTCGTGTGCGTCTTGCGCAGCAGCCTGATTTTTCTTAACAGGATACACACCTAGATACTCAGTTCCGTAAGTTTTTTCAATGTAGTCTTTAGCCTCTTGAATAAAAGCCCCAGACACTCTGGTTGAGTCTGTTCGCATGTAGGTAATTAAACCGGTCAACCCATTAGTTGTTTCCACACCTTCATATAGACTTTGTGCAACCTGCATGGCTTTTTTGGCCGACCAACCTAATTTATTTGCAACTTCTTGTTGAAAAGAAGAGGTGGTATGTGCTGGTTTTGGATAAGTTTTAGTCTCACTTTCCTGAATGTCTTTAACTAAATAAAGCGGAGTGGCTTCTCGCTCTACTTTTTCTTTAATTTCTTTTGTAACTTCGTGTTTTTTAACAGAAATATAGGGAGCCTCAAAACCCTTTCCTACTAACTTTAAGTCAAAGTAAGTCTCTGGCACAAATGCTTTAATTTCTTTTTCACGAAGTACAATTAGTTTCAAGACCACAGTCTGCACACGGCCGGCCGACTTGCCGCCAATTTTTTGTCTGGCGAGTTTAGATAATTTAAAGCCAATAATTCGGTCAACCATACGTCTAGATTCTTGTGAGTCTACTAGTTTCATGTCAATTTGTCTAGGCTCATCTAAAGCCTTTTTAACCGCAGACCTAGTGATTTCGTTAAAAACTATGCGAATTGGCTCTCGTTTATCTAGATCCAAGACTTCCGCTAAATGCCAAGCAATGCTTTCACCTTCTCTATCAGGATCGGATGCTAAATAAACTTTTGCGCCCTTGGCTGCTTTTTTTAAGTCTGCAACAATTTTTCTAGATTTAGTAATCAAAGTGTAGAGTGGCTCAAAATTATTTTCAATGTCGATGCCAAGTCCGCCAGGACCGGTAATTTTTAAATCACGAATGTGCCCTTTTGAAGAAAGTACCTGAAAGTTATCGGCTAAATAGCCAGAAATTGTTTTTGCTTTAGTTGGAGATTCAACAATAATTAAGTCCTTCATTTAAAAAACCTCTAAAACAAATAATAACACAATCACTCTTCAATGCTTGGTAAATCAAAATAAAGTTTGCCAATTTTACCGTTTTGAATATCTTTAATTAAAAAAATGTATACTCGCTCGTAATCCGGTTCTTTTCCTTTAAGTACAGCACCAGTTTTTATGCAAAGCGAATCAAGCAGTTCAATTACGCTTTTGTTTTCGTCAATTCCGTATTTATTTTTAAGCAGGTCAGGAAAATATTTAGTTATGTATTTAAGTGCGTAGATGCAAATCTCGTCCAGTGGCAGAATTTCTTTAGGAATAGAACCAAGTAGCGCTAAGTTTAAAGCCGAGTTTTGCTCAAGTTTTGGCCAAAGCAAACCAGGGGTATCAAATAAATCAAACTCAGGGTTTAGACGGTAAAGAGTAATCAGTCTAGTGACACCTGCTTTGTTTTCAACATTTGCAACTTTTTTTAAAGAAAAACGGTTGACTAAACTAGACTTGCCAACATTAGGAGTGCCTGCAATTAGTGCAGTTATTTTGTTATTCTGAATTCCTCTTTTTGTGCGTTTTTCAAAAATGGAAGGTGCTACAGTTTTTTTAATAAAGTTATGAAGACCACTAATTCCCGAGCCAGTCAGTCCGTTTACTTTAAAAGAAAAGTATCCTTTTTCTTTTAAAGCGGATATTGTTTTTTCTAAATGTTTATTTTCTACCAAATCTGTTTTGTTTAACAAAAAAACCACTGGTTTGTTTTGAAAAACTTGAATAAGTTTCGGATTAATTGACGAAAAAGGCATTCTGGCATCCAGAACGTGAATTAAGATATCAATGTTTTTATGAATTTTTTCAATTTCACGAAAAGCCACTGCCATGTGGCCAGGATACCAGTTGATTTCCACTAAATCACCTCGCCAATGATTTTTTGCACAAATAAAGTGCCTGTTCTTGAGTCTTGAGAATTTCTAAAGTTATCGCCAAAAAATAAGTAAGAGTTTGGCTTTACTCGGTATTTACCTGGCTCATTTGTTTTATTTAAAGTATATTTTTTAATATTGCTAATTTCGTTGTCTTTAAACCAGGTAAAGCCAAGTGGTCTGACTTCTTTATTCTCTACTATTAGACTCAAATAAGAGATTTCTACAGTGTCTCCAGGCAAAGCGTAGATTCTTTTAATTATGTTAAAAGTTTTGCCACCGTTTGTTTTTACCGAAAGCACGTAAACTTTACCACGAACCGGTTGTATTCGAAAGGTTTTAATTGCTACTAACTGACCATCTTCATAAGTTGGTCGCATGGATGCGCCTGCTACTCTAACTAAAGAAAATAAAATAACAGACAGCAGTAAAATTAAAAAAGCAATCGCTATAAAAACAGGTTCAAATGCTTTTCTTATCTTTTGATACTTAGATAAGTTTAAAGTATTAAAGTAAGTTTTATTCTTAATTTCTTTGATTTGAAAATAAATATTCTTTGCACAATACGGAAAGAAAAAAATTAGAAAAACTACACCAACTATAAATTGTGAATTGGTGTAATTTTGTTTAATTAAAAACAAAGTAAGTAAGGTAAGCGGTAGCACAAATAAAGAAACTAAATTCACGTAAGCAAATAGTTTATGTCTGTAAGTTACTTTAATTGGGCTAGGCAGAGTATGTTTGATTTCCATAAGTTAAATTAAAAGTTTTTTAAAATTTCTTCAAGTCTAACTGAGTTAACTTGAACTTTAGATGGTTTATTTGGACCTTCTGCTGGTGCACAAATTCCGAAGCGCACAAAATCAGCGACGTATTTTTGAGCAGCGTTAAAACCTACTGCAAAATTTCTTTGAATGGCGTTAATTGACGCACTTTGTTCTTTGACTACAAACCTGGCAATTTCTTTAAAAAGTGGACCGATTTCTGTAGTTTGTTTTGTGCCAAAGTTACTTGCTAGTTTATCTGAACTAATTTCTGGCTCTCGTCTGGCGTAGTTAGTTTTAATGTAGTCAATTGCTGAAAACAACTCATCGTCTGAAATATAGGCGCCTTGCAGACGAACAACGGTATCAAGTTCTTTGAAAAGCATATCACCGCGGCCAAGTAAGCGCTCGCAGCCGGTTTCGTCAATTATGGTAGATGAGTCTGTGTGAGTTGCGACTTTAAAGCCAATTCTGGTCGGAATATTTGCCTTAATTGTACCTTTTACAACATCTGTGGTTGGACGTTGAGTAGCCACAATTAAGTGAATTCCGGCTGCTCTGGCTTTTTGGGTCAGTCTTTGAATTTTTGCCTCAACTTCTTGGCCGTATTGCACAATTAGCTCAGCCAACTCTTCGATAACTATAACAATATATGGCATTTTGTCGCCAAAAACTGTTTTGTTTTCAACACGTGCGTTGTAGTTTTCGATGTTTTTACATTTAGCCTCATCCCAAAATACTTTAAAACGACGATCCATTTCGCTAATTGCCCAACTCAAAACAGCGGTGGCTTTCTTAGGGTCGGTAATTACTTTGGTAAGTAAGTGTGGCAAACCTTCATAAGGTTTTAGTTCAACAACTTTAGGGTCAATTAAAATTAGTTTTAACTCCTCTGGTGAGTTTTTTAAAATAAGTGAGGTAATAATGGTGTTTACGCAGACAGATTTTCCTGAGTTAGTAGCGCCGGCTATCAATCCGTGCGGCATTTTAGTAATATCTAGATTTACGATTTTGCCGTCAATGTCGATACCAAGCGGAACTACTAATTTGTTTTCGGGCGCTCTAAACTCGTTTTCGCGGATAACATTTGAGTAATTTACGATTTCTGGGTTGATATTGGGAACCTCAACACCTATGTAGGGTTTACCTGGAATTGGGGTTTGCATACGAATAGAGGTTACAGACAAGTTCATTTGCAGATTATGAATTAGTGAGTTGTAACGACTAACATTAGTTTTGCTGTCTGGCTCAATTTCGTATCTAGTTACAGTTGGACCTTTAATTGAGTTTACAACTTTACCGGTAAACCCGAGTTCAACAATAGTGTTATCAATAATTTTAATTTGTTCAAGCAACCAGTCTGGTTTGTCGTTTAGACTTAAATTAGACTTGTGAAATAAGTTAAGCGGAACAAAGTATTCACCCTCCTTTGGTTTAGCTGGTGCAGATTGAATAAGAGTATCTGGTTGAACTGTGGTTACACTTGCTGTTGGTGAAACTTCTCTAGAGATAGTAGGTTCAACTGATAGGCTTTGTGTTGTGGTTTGTGTAAAACCACGCACTGAGTTTAAAATATCGGCATCTGAGTTTGCAGAATTAGCGCTAACACTTGGTTTTTGAAACTCGCGAAAATTAGTTTGAACTGAACTTTGTTCTTGAAAGTATGCAGGTTCTTGAGTTTTGGCTTTAGTGATTTTTACAGGGTTGTTTGCAACTCCTGCTGCTTGAAACTCAGCACTACTTTTAAAAGTTTCTGGCTCAAATGTTACGCTGTGGACTTCGTCAAGTTGTTTAGAGGGATCTTCTACAACCACTTCTACAAAACTAGTTCTAGGTTTTTGCTTGCGAAAAATTGGCGAAATTGTGGTGCCTGTGTTGGTTTTTTCAGGTTTTCTTTGACTAGCCTGATAAATTTGCTCTTGGCCATCTGTTGGAATACTTAAGATGTTGTTAAACTCATAATATGCGTTTCCGTATTTGTCAATTATTTCGTTTTGTGTCATTTTTTTGTCAGCTACACTACGAAAAACCTCGTATTTTTCCAAGGCATCAAAACCTTCGCCAACTATTGCCTTTGGGTTTGAAATGTTTTTAACGTTTCTACCAGTTCCTGGAGACGCAACTATTGAAGGTGTAAACTCCTCAGCTTCTCTAAGCCCATTTAATGGTGCGAATTGGTGAATTTTAAATTTTTTAAATTGTTGGCTTTTAGTCGGTTTTTTAACTTTTTTTCGCCAGAAACACATAATTATTCCGCTCCTTTTTCGCTGTTTTGATTAACTTGATTGTAAAGTTCTTCAAAAAACTCTTTATCAGTTTCAAAAAACATATCGTTGTTAAACATTTTTTTAGAGTAAATTTTGTAAGTCTCTTCGCCGGTAATTTTAATAATTTCGTAGCCGATTTTGTCAAAAATCTTGTCAATCAGCTTATCAAATGTCAAGGTCTTTATCCAATAAAGCGGATTGAAAAGTCTGGTTTTAGAGTAAGCCTTAAGAGGTGCGGCTCCAGCGAGTTTTGAATCGTCTATTTCACTTTTTACTGACCTAAACTGATCAATTCGTTTCAAAGTCAGCCCTCTAAATAAACTAAAGATTTTGGCTGACATCATTTCATCAATTCTAGCAGCCACGTAACTTGCAAACAAAATAGTTTCGTCAATTGTCAGCTCAAGATATGGTTTTTTTGATTTAGGAAAGTAAAGCGAAGTAATGTCGTAGGCCAGTTGTTTAGAAAGAGTGTAGGCAAATCCGATTTGGCCTTGTTCTTTTTTGGCAACTTTATCTGTTTTATAGAGTTGCAGTGTTGCAACAATTGCTCTTTGCACATCGGTTTGCATATCTTTTTTGGCTTTTTTAACACGAGTTTTTTTATTTATTGCAATCAAACATGCGTAAATGTAGAAAAGCAACATTAAAAAGAAACCCAGCGCTACGCCAGATAACATCATTAAGATAGATGAAATTAAATTTTCAGAGGCAAACGCTTTGCCTAAAGTAAAATAAATTGTTGCCTGCATACTTTCTATTATATAATATTAAGACGTCTTTTTAAGACATTTTAAAGAAAGTAAATGAACAGAAATAAGGAAATAATTAAACTAGATTTAGCATTTTTAATTCGCTATATGGGAGACGCTTTACTTTACCCATTTATGTTTTTGTATTTCCAAAGTCTGGGCTACAAAAACGACCAAATTAGCTATATTTTAATTATTTTTCCGTTAGTTTCTATATTTATCAATCCTTTTTGGACATATTTTGCAAAAAATATCAACAGAAACATCTTTTTGATTGTGTTGTTAACGGCACTTGAAACTGGAGCAATTTTAGCCTTTATTTTTTTTACTAAAAACATTTACATTGTTGCATTAATTTCTTTAGCAATCGCTATTTTTGGTCAACCAATTTACTTGCTTTTAGATTCTTTTGCGGGTGGTTTTTGTGAAAATAATGACTATGAGTTTGCCAATATCCGAATATTTGGAGCAATCGGCTATGCCTTACTTTGTGTAGTTGGTGGCTTAGTTGCGGATTACTTTGGCTTCAAAGTTTCTTTTTTGTCGGCGGTTACTTTGTTTGTATTAGCCGGAGTTTTAATCTTTTTAATTAAACCAATTAAGTTTACCAAAAGCGCAAAGTTTGCCGAAAAAACTCAGTTAAAACTACTTTTTAAAAACAAAAAGTTTTGGATTTTTACCATTATTTTTGTCTTGTTTATGAGCACTTTTAAGGTTTTTGACCAATTTCAACCAGACTACTTTTCAGTAGTAGGTTCAATCAATAAGTCTTGGTATGGCGCAATTTTAACTGGCTTTGTGGTGGTTGAAACTATCTTTATTTTTCTGTTAGCCAGATATTTTAAAGAAGTAGATTCATATCTACTTTTTGGAGTTGCAGTTGTTCTTACTTTGTTTAGGTTTTTTGTCTATATCTCTACTGACAACATCTACGCAATAATTGGGGTAACTCTGCTTAGAAGTATTTCAATGGCGATTTTTATCTTTGTTTACTTTAAACTACTATTTAGCCTTGTTGCGCCTAATAACTTTAATTTCTCGGTCATCATTATTAACTCACTGGTCAATGTTTTGTTTATTATTTTAAATATTTTTGCAGGAAAATTGACTAAAAATCATGACTATTTTTACTTATTTTTAATCTGTATTTCGCTGTGTGGGGTTGCTTTTTTAATCTATGCGCATGATATAATGAAGAAGATTGAAAAGGAATATTTTGATATCAATGTTAACACCTGGCCAAGTTTATAAGTTTGAAATAATTAAAAAAACCGACATCGCTTATATGGCGAAGAATTTTTTTGATGAAGAAATTTATTTCCTACATTTCAATGAAAGCGAACACACTGATTTTAAACCTGGTGATGAGGCTGAACTTTATCTTTTTATAGATAGCAAAAAAAGACCTGCTTTGACTGTTAAAAAACCAATTATACAAAACGGAGAAATGGGTTTCTTAAAAGTAGTTAGCAGAGTTGATGACATTGGTGTATTTTTGGATAATGGGGTTGCTAAACACTTACTGCTTTCTAAAGACACACTTGGGGAAGATAGAGAAATCTGGCCACAGGTTGGCGACTACGTGCATGTAAAGCAGTTTTTTGAAAAAAGATTGGTTGCTAAAATAGTTTTCCCTATTAAAATTTCTGAAGATAAATTCAGTGAAATGGAAATAGTGAAGGCTCATGTTATTAACATTGGAAAAGACGGAATTAACTTACTTACTCCAAACTTAGTTAAGTTGTTTGTACACAAGTCATGTATCATTGAAAAAGTCAGATTAGGCCAAGAAATGTCCGTGGTTATCCGCAGACGCAACTTTGATGGCTATAACTGCACACTAAAAGAACTAAATAAAATTGATATTTTTAATTTGAAAGCAAAAGAAATTCTTGCCTATATACAAAAACAACCAACTCAAACTATTAAAAATAAACTAACAGCAGAATTGGTTGAAAACGAGTTTAAAGTTTCTAACCGCAGATTTAAGGAAATTTTGCACTATATGCTTGAAAAAAACCTAATTAAAATTGAAAAAGGAATTGTTAAATTAACAGGTGAACACCATGGCTAAAAAGTTTGTTTCAAAAATTACTGATATGGATGTAGATTTTGGTAAATGGTACCAAGACCTTTGTGTCGAGGCTAAGTTGATGTCTTACTCAGACACACAAGGCTTCATAATCTATCGTCCATACGGCTACGCGATTTGGGAAAAAATTAAAGAGTTTTTAAATACAAACTTCAAAGCAACTGGACACAGTAATGTCTACATGCCAATGTTAATTCCAGAGAGTCTATTTCAAAAAGAAAAAGACCACATTGTGGGGTTTGCACCGGAAACTGCAACTGTCACAACTGCCGGCAGTAAAGCCTTGGAAGAAAATCTAATAGTTCGTCCAACTTCAGAAGTTCTATTTACTTCACACTTTGCAAATGTTGTAGAAAGCTACAAAGACTTGCCACTTAAATACAACCAATGGTGTTCAGTCGTTCGTTGGGAGAAAACTACTAAACCTTTTCTACGTGGTCGTGAGTTTTTATGGCAAGAAGGACACACAGTTCACGAAACTGAAAAAGAGGCTAAGCAAGAAACGCAAAAAATGCTAAAAGTTTATGAAAAACTTGGCAAAGATTTACTGGCTATTCCTTTTGTCTCTGGTAAAAAAACCGAAAAAGAAAAGTTTGCGGGTGCAGAGGCAACATATACAATCGAGGCTCTAATGCACGATGGTAAAGCCTTACAATCTGGAACTTCTCACTATTTTGGCGATGGTTTCACCAAAGCATTTGGTGTGAACTTTCAAGATAAAAACAATAAACTTTGTTCACCTTTTCAAACTTCTTGGGGAGTAACTACTAGACTAATTGGTGCGGTTATTATGGTGCACGGCGACAACGATGGTCTAGTTTTACCACCATATCTTGCGCCAACTCAAGTTGTTGCTGTTCCTGTGCTACCAGATAAATTAGACAAAGCCCAAGTTAATTTGGTAATCAAAGAAATTAAAAAATCTAAATTGAGTTATGAAGTTGATGAAAGCGATAAATCTCACGGCTTTAAGTTTGCGGAAAGTGAAATGAAAGGCATTCCTTTTAGAGTTGAGTTTGGGCCAAACGACTTAAAAGAAAACTCAGTGATTGTTTTTAAAAGAAATACACGCACTAAAACTAAGGTTTTAATTTCTGACCTAAGTAGTTTCTTAAAATCAGAAATTAAAGTAATGCACAAAGAAATGTATGAACGCGCACTTGTACACTTAAACTCAAATATTCACCACGCTAAAAATTACTCTGAGTTTAAAACTTTAATTGAACATGGTGGTTATGTTTCTATTGACATTAACAAGTCTGCCGAAGAAATCATCAAAACAGACACAACAGCAACCGCGAGAGTTATTAGTAAAGCAAAACCAGAACTCACAATTTGCCCAGTAACTGGCAAAAAAGTAAACTACAGAGTGCTATTTGCCAAGGCTTATTAGTGAAACGAAATTTTTTCTCTACTTTGTTTAAAAATATATAGCAGTATTAAGAGAAATAAAAAAAATAAATCAAGATATATATGAGCTTGACGCTAACATTACTAGAAGCAACAAAGTAATTTTTATCGCTTCATTAATTTTTTTATTAGTTTTAAAAAGAGACTTTCAAGATGCTAATAAATTAACAACTATTATTAATTTTAATGAAGATAAACCGATAAATCAAATCGTTAACTTATCAAAAGAAGAAATTACAAAAGAATTCGAGTCTATCGAATTAAAGCCAGGTGTGAAATATAAAAAACTATCAAAAAATGAAAAGATAAAAATGCACATACTATTTTCAATTTTAATAAATCAAAGTTTAATAGTTGTTGACTATTCTGAAGAGACTTTAACATCAGAAGATAAACATCAAATTAGAGAGTTAATATTAACAAAATCAAATAATGAAAATATAGTAATATTAGATACTATACTTAATCAATACAACGACATTGCAGACTATATATTAGTAATATCTGATAATGTTAAATCATATTATGGTTCAATCGATGATGTATTAATTATTAGATCACTTGTTGCAGTAAGTATATCTAATCATCATAATCTAGAAAATATTCTTAAAGATTATCAATATACAATTGATGATGAAGGTGAAGTTGTAATTAGAGAAGAAGTCTTAGAAGAAGTTCTTTTTGAATTACTAAAAAATAATATAGAAGTATATCAAATAAGAAATCTAGGTGAAAAAATAAAACTTTACCAAGGGAAAGGAGAAGAACTATAATGTTTTTAATAGAATTTGGAAAAATATTTAGAAGAAATTTCAACTATCTTTTTGGATTAATAGTTTTACTAATAAGTACTGCCTGTATATATAATCTTAAAACATTATCAGCATACTATGAAATGCCTGAAATTAATACAATGTTTAATATTGTATTAAAAGTTATTTTAATCTTAGTTATTTTCATTATGGGGATAAATTATATTTATTCTTATAGAGAAGATTATATAACAAAAGTTAGTACATTGTTAATAATGAAGAATAAGAAAGTAAGTCGTGATATTTCTTCAATTTTAGCAAGTTTGATTTACTTTTTTGTATATTATTTAATATTAGTTTGTGGAACGTGTGCAGTGTTGTATTCAAAAAGTAAAGGAACATTCTTAGATATTAGAGATACTTTCCTAACAGGTCATACAATATATTCTTATATGTTAATGATTATATTAATGCTGCTATTTGCAAACTTAGTATTTTTATTAATGATATCTTTATTTAATAATACTAATATAGCTATTGCATTGTCTCTACTATTTTTTGTTGGTGGAGATGTAGTATCAAGACTATTAGAATCTCGCATATCATTTTTATCAGATAAACTGGATAATAGTATCCTAAACATATTCGCAAAGGTATTTAGTAACCTTAATCAAAATATTGATTTAAATGTAGCGACTTTCTTACCATTAGTTTTAAATATGGTAGGTTTAGTATTGGTGATTTTTGTTGTTAGATTAATAAAAAGAGTAGTTTCATAATAAAAGGAGATTGAATAGAAAATAATGGATTCACAAATCATAATACAGTATCTAATTGTTTTACTAAGTTTAATAGTGTTAGAAGGCTTACTTTCAGCAGATAATGCAATTGTTTTAGCGGTTATGGTAAGACATTTACCGCTTAAAGAACAAAAACATGCTTTACTATATGGGCTTGCAGGAGCATTGATTTTTAGAATTATTGCTATATTCTTAATAACAATATTAGCACAATATTGGCAAATTCAAGTCCTAGGTGGTTTATATTTACTTTTTATGGCTGGTAGTCATATCAAAGAATTTTTTGATAAAAGAAAAAACACTACTGAAGAAGAAGTTAGAGAACCTAAAAAACAAAGTGGTTTTTGGTCTACAGTAATTAAAGTTGAGTTAACTGATATTGCTTTTGCAATTGATTCTATCTTAGCAGCTGTGGCAATAGCAATTACTTTACCACACATCTCTGAAACTTCAATTGGAGGAATAAAC
>CALISC010000052.1 GCA_938041945.1 uncultured Acholeplasmataceae bacterium
TAGCGTGTAGCCCAACGTGACTATCTCCCATATCGCCGGCTAGCTCTGCTTCTGGAACTAACGCCGCCACACTGTCTACAATAACTAAGCCGATTTTTCCGCTTTTAATTAGTTCTTCAGTGATTTCCAAGGCTTGCTCACCGCTGTCAGGTTGTGAAATTAAAACATTTGTGCAGTCCACACCAAGGGCTTTTGCGTAGTTGACATCAAGTGCATGTTCGGCGTCTATAAAAGCACAAACTAATCCTTGCTTTTGGGCTTCTTTAATAGCGTGTAGAGTCAATGTAGTTTTCCCACTAGACTCAGGGCCATAAATCTCAACAATTCGCCCACGTGCGTAGCCACCAACTCCAAGTGCTTTGTCTAAAACCAGCGAACCACTTGGAATAGTTGCGATTTTTTCAAACGCTTCATCTCCGTCTAAAACCATCACTGAACCTTTGCCAAATTGTTTTTCGATATTTTCAAATATTTTTTGAAAGTCTGCATTATCAGTTGTTTTCTTTGTCATTTAAATTACCTCGCATATATATTTAGACGAGGCTGTATAAATTACTTAAAAATAATTTATTTTTTTACTAATCTGTTCAAAAAATAGGTATAAAAACGCTTTAATGAGCGAAAATACTAATAAACAAAAAAGCCAAACACCGGCGTGGTATTTGACTTTTTTAACTAGATAATAATCTAAACTGATTTAAAAATTTCTGCTCTAAGTTGCCAAATGTATTGCAGACCTGACCAGATAGTTAAAATAACTGAAATTAAAATTAAAGTAAAAGAGATTATTGGAAAGTAAGAAAACAGCATTTTATCTAAACCAAATCCGTTAAAAAGTAGCCAAATTAACGCGACTAATGTAAATGCAGTTTTGACTTTGCCAAGCCAAGCAGCTGCAACCACTTTGTTTTCACCAACTGCAACTAACCTAGCGGCTGTAACTAAAAATTCACGTGTTAAAATCAAAAGAACGGAAACTAAATAAAGCAGTAAAAATAAGTGAATCCCTGAAATTTTGGCGCTAAATTGTTCTAGCCAAAACGGGAAAACTGGCAAAAAAAATAGTGCTGTAAACACCAAAATTTTGTCGGCAATTGGGTCTAGGAACTTGCCAAATGTTGTAACCTCGTTGCGTTTTCTGGCAAGATATCCATCTAAAAAATCTGTAAACGAAGCGATGATAAAAAGTATTGTAAAGACAAGTTGAGCAATTGTGATTTGAAAAAACCCATTGATTTCTGCTTGTAGTTGCGGTATAAAAAGTAAAATTAGCGCAACCGGAATTAAAGCAATTCTGCTTAAAGTAATTTTATTGGCAATTGTCATTTAAAATCTCCTTTTTTCTTTTAAAAAAATCCTAAATAATGTATAATTGATAGCGTTGGAGGAATTATGGCTAACATCAAACAACAGATTAAAAGAAATAAAACAAACGAAAAGGCTCGTTTGCGCAACAAGTCTTTTAAATCAGCTTGCAAAACTGCAATGAAGAAAGTCAACCTAGCCGTTGAACAAGGTGATAAGACTCAAGCAACTTTAGCATTAAACGCAGCATACAAGAAATTAGACATGGGCCAAAGCAAGGGAATTTATCATAAAAACTTCGTTGCTCGCCATAAATCTAATTTAGCGCTTAAAGTTAATCAACTATAAGAAAGGAGTTTTTAAAGAAACTCCTTTTCTTTTTTAAAACTATATATAATTTTTAAAAATGCGGGTTATCGCATTTTTTTATCTAGTTTAAAGGTAAGGATATCTTTAAGGCCACCACGTTGTGGTAGATAAAGGATTTGCGAGAATCTTAAGTTTTCAGGCACAGGATAGGCAGCGGGGTATCCCAAAG
>CALISC010000053.1 GCA_938041945.1 uncultured Acholeplasmataceae bacterium
TTTAGTTTGTCGTATTTGTACTTTGAGTAGTTCATAATTTTACAAACTAACTTCTCGGCTTTAGCGTCTGAAACTAAAACTAAATCCAGTTCTGCTTCAATTGCTTTTTTTAAAGCATCTTTTTTGCTCATCACACCTAGGTTTTGCCCGGTTTCAGAGATTAAAAGAATGGTTCTATCGGGTACAAATTCGTTGACATACTCAACTGGTTTTTGAACTCTAACTCTTTGGTTACGATAAAAATTATTGATAAAATTTCTCCTTTCTGGAAAGCATATAAATAAAAAGAGCACAGTAAGAAAGTGCTCTTGTTAAAAAATTACAAAAATATATAAAAGATTTTTTAGTAACCTTTTGCCTACTGCTGGGTGCAATCAGGCGAGCGCATGGTGTTTTTTGCCAAGTGCTGCTGCTTTCTACGCTTTAATTTTAACACATCTGTTTGCTTTTGCTAGTAAAAAAGATCTAACGCAAAAAAATAGCATAATTACTTAGTTTTATAAGCCAAAAATGTGGTAAATATGGGGCTAATTTGTTAAAATTAAACTATTCTTGGAGGAAAAAATGCTAGAAAAAGAATATTTAAAAAAATTAGAACAATCAATTAAAACAGACAGCAGCAAAACTGTGCTTCGCCGTGCTTTGACTAAAGGTAATCTACAAGATGTTGCCTATATTTTAGAAGAAGAACAAAACACTCAATTTAACTTCTCTGTTAACATTGAAACTCTACCTGTTGCTAACCAAATGCGCTCAGGTCGTTGCTGGATTTTCTCAGGTCTAAACTTTCTTCGCGAAATTACTGCAAAAAAACTAAAACTAACTGAATTTGAGTTTTCTCAAAACTACATCGCTTTTTACGATAAACTTGAAAAAATTAACTTCTTTTTTGAGTCTGTTCTAGATTTTCTAGACGCAGAAGTTGACGACCGCACTCTGCAATTTTTACTAAACCAAGGTATTCAAGACGGTGGTCAATGGGCAATGCTACAAAACCTAATTGAAAAATACGGACTTGTGCCAAAATCAGCAATGCCTGAAACTACTTCTAGTTCAAATACAGGTTTGATGAATGAAATCATTAACGTGCGTCTACGTAAGTATGCTGCCGATGTGCGTCGCGCTCATCAAGAGAGCAGAGATTCAGATATTGAAAAGATTCGTGAAGTTGCAACTCAAGAACTTTATAACTTCTTAGTTACAAACTTTGGAATGCCACCGCAAAAGTTTAACTTTGAATATACTGATAAAAACAAAAAATACCACATCGCACATAACTTAACTCCACAAAAGTTTTACGATAAATACGTTGGTCTTAACTTAAACCAATATGTTTCTGTTATCAACTCACCAACTAAAGATAAATCTTTTTTAAAAACTTACACCATTTCTTATCTTGGCAATGTTGTTGAAGGCAATAAAGTTGTTCATCTAAACTTGCCAATTGATCGTCTAAAAGAAGTTACAATCGCTCAACTTAAAGACACGGAACCAGTTTGGTTTGGTTCAGATGTATCACTTTTTGGTGACCGTACACACGGTGTTTGGGATGACCGTATGTTTGACTTTGAACAAATTTTTGACATTAACGTTACTCTAGATAAAGAAACTCAACTAGATTACCGTGCTTCTGCGATGAACCACGCTATGCTTTTAACTGGCGTTAATTTAGTTGATGGAAAACCAAACAAATGGAAAATTGAAAACTCCTGGGGAGATAAAGTCGGCTCCAAAGGCTATTATTTGTGTACAGATACTTGGTTTGACCGCTATACTTATCAAGTTCTTATCAACAAAAAATATTTAAACGAAGCAGAACTAAAAGCCCTAGAATCTGAACCTACTGTACTTAAACCTTGGGACCCAATGGGTACTTTGGCTAGATAAAGTTAGGTAGTTGTAAATAAATTTATATAAATTAAAATAATTTAAATTGTTTTTTAAAAAGACTTATTTTGGGGATGCTTGTATTTAAATGTTTAGCCCAAATTAAGTCTTTTTTAATTTTTAATTAAAACGAAAGTAGGTTTCAAGTTAAATAACCCCTAAAAAGGTCAGTTTAACTAAAAATTTTTATGATTAAAACTAAGCTTTTTTCAATTCTTACGAGGTCTGAAAAATTAAATATCTTTTTACTTTCTTTATTTAAGTGCGTGAGTTTTTTGGCACTTACTGCGTCTATTTATTTACTTTCTCAACTTTTTTTAAAGCATGGAGATTTCGCTTTAACTGAGTTAATTGCTTTACTTGTCTTAATAGTGTCAGCCGCCGGTCTTCAGTTAGTGTCTGCTTACTTTGTGCAAGTTGTGGCAAGTTCAGTCAAAACTAGAATTAGACTAGATTTTTTTGGTAAACTAATTGCTTTAAAAGACCCAAAAATTGCTGAAAACCCAACTAAGTACACCCAACTTTTAACAGAAGGCGTTGACCACCTTGAGATTTATTTTACTAAGTTTGTTCCGTCTTTTGTAGTTGCCTTTTTTTCAATAGTTTTGCTATCTTTGCTGTATTTTCTGGCTGGTAACTACTTTGCTGGCGGAATTTTTCTGTTCTTCATTCCGTTAATTCCACTGGCTATGGCGCTCAGCCACCGAAAGGCCAGAAAAACTTTTAAGAAAAATTGGCAAATTTATCTAGACTTAGGTGAAGCCTACACCGATAACTTAAAGGGTCTTCGTGAACTTAGGTTGGCAAACTCTGAAGAAATTGCCGAAACTAAGTTAAAAGAAAACGCCAAAGCCTTTAAAGTGCAGACTATGCGAGTTTTAAAAATGCAGTTAAAGTCTTTATTTATTATGGACTTTGTTACTTATTTTTCGGCAGCACTTGTTTTATTTTTAGAAGTAGTTTTACCGCTTATTTTAAGAAAACAAGGAATTTATTTTTACCGCTTTGAGTTGCTAAACTTCCAAACTGCATTTTTGTGTTTGACTGCACCTGCTTTTTTTGTGCCACTCAGACAACTTGGCTCTGCCTTTCACGCTGCGATGGCCGGAATTTCTGCGTATGAAAACTTAAAGCAAGTCTATTTAGTTGCAGAAAGCAAAGAAAATAAGCCCGAAAATATTGAGTTTTTTGAGCAAGTTAAGTGTTTTGAGTTTAAAGCAATTGACTTTAAGCATCAAGACACAAAAATTTTTAGTAGTTTCTCATATAAATTCACAAACCCGAATTTTTATTTAATTAAAGGAAAGTCAGGTTGTGGCAAAACTACTTTTGCTGAACTTGGCGCAAAAATTTTATCCCCACAAAGTGGCTCTATTTGCTTAAACAACACGGATATTTTAAACATCTCAGATAGTAGTTTTTATAAAAAACTTGTCTATATTTCAGCAGAACAACCACTTTACGGGGAAACCGTTAAAGAGTTTTTTGAAAACCATGGAGTTTCTGACCTTAATTTAGTAAAAGAAATGTTAGTTCACTTCGATTTAAAAGAGTTGAGTGAAAATCTAGATTACCCGATTAACGCAAGTGAAAATAACTTATCTGGTGGTGAAAAACAAAGACTTTATTTAGCCTTAGTTGCGCTAATTGAAAGAGATGTTTATATACTTGACGAAATTACTGCAAATCTTGATAAGATAAACGAAGAAAAAGCACTTTCAATGCTTAGCAAAAAAGCAAAACAAGCACTAGTTATTTTGATTTCTCACCGAGTGAGTGCAGAAATTCAAAACTCAGTTGTCCTTGATTTTGAAAAGCAAGAAGGGGGTTCATCATGCATAAGCGCATACTTTTAAAAAATAATTTACTTGCAATGACTACGGCTGTGCTTTTTGGTGTACTTTCACAAATAAGTGTACTTTTAATTGCCATAATTCCTTTATTTTTATTATTTCAGTTTAGTAGTTTATCATTGGCTGGTTTAATAGTTTTGGGCAGTTTAGTGCCAACTCTTGGCTTGCTTAGACCATTTTTTCGGTTCCTTGAGCAATACTTTAACCATTTGGTGGCTTTCCGCATTCTTGAAAACTACCGCCTCGTGTTGTTTAAGGAACTTAAACAAGTAGACCTTAATTTGCTTGCCGAGACCTATCGTAGTGATTTTTTAACAGTTTTAACTAAAGACATTGAAACCCTTGAGTTATTTTTTGCGCACACTATCTCGCCTTTCTTTATTTCGCTTACCTTAGAGTTAGTTGTTTTGATTTCTGGGTTTTTTGTATCTCCATTTTTAGTTTTAACTGTATTTAGTGCACATGTTTTTGTGATATTTATTTACTTTTTGTTTCATAAACTAAGTAAAAACAAGTTTAGCGAAACCAGAGGTTTGTTTAAAAACCTAACTAAAGTAATATTTCAAAAAACACAAGTTCTGAGAAGTATCTATATGTTTGCGCAAACTGACAAGGCTAAGACAGAAATTACTTTTAACTCAAATCAGTTAAATCAAAAAAATGTCGCTGTAAACGTTTTAGTTGAAAGCAAAATGATAGTTGTAACTGCTTTAATGACTACACTTACAGTTTTAATAGCACTATTTGCGAAAACCATCTTTAAGTCAGCATTTGCTTATAATTTTGCACCAATTTTATTTTACTCAACTCTATTTTTAGTCTTTAGTTTATCACAACTTTTTGAGCAATACGCTTTAGTTGAAGCAGCTAACCAAAGAGTTAAAAAAATTTTTAATCTTCCAAAAGAACATAAGGTTGACACTAAAAACGACTTTGTATTTGATTCGCTCGAATTTAATTTAGTTAATTTTCAGTATCAAAAAGATAAACCAGTTATTAAAGATTTGTCGTTTGGCGTAAAAATTGGCGAAATTATAGGTATTTCTGGTCGCTCTGGAGTTGGCAAATCTACCTTAGTTAAGTTAATTACTGGGTTAATTAAACCAACTGGTGGTGAAATTACTTTTAATCAAACCCTAGATATCAAAGATATTAACACTAAATCTTTATATCAAAATGTCTCGGTTTTATTTCAAGATGAACACATCTTTAAAGACACGCTTAGATACAACTTAACTTTAGGCAATCCAGAAATTAAAGAAGCCGATATTATTAAGGCGATTAACCAAGCGGGTTTGCTTGAGTTTTTTGAAAAACACAATTCAAACCTGGATATTGAGTTAACGCCTGACCACTTAAATGTCTCTACTGGTGAGAAGTTTAGAATTGGTC
>CALISC010000054.1 GCA_938041945.1 uncultured Acholeplasmataceae bacterium
AAAAAGAAGCAGCATCACTAATCGCTAAAAAAGCAGAAGGCGCAATGCGAGATGCTTTGGTCTTACTGGACAAAGCAGCGGCTTACGCTGGTCAAAAAATTAACAAAGAAACAGTTTTAGAAATTATTGGCGGAGTTGACGAAAACGAGATTTTAAAAATTATTAACTCACTTGACAACGCAGATTTGGCAAACGCTGTTGCTCAACTTGACACACTATTTAAAGTAGGTAAAAGCGAAAACTCAATAATCAATGCTTTTATTGATAACTTTAAACAAATTTTGCTAAAAATTTCAACAGGCGAACCTAACCTTTTTAAAAAACTAAATAAAACAAAAATTTTAGAAGTATTTAGTGAACTAAACGCCTTAGTTAAAGAAATTAGATACACAACTTCTAAGCAAAATATGTTGATGGTTACTTTAATCAAAGTTTACTCAATCATAAACAAACAAGAGACAATTGTGTTTAACGCAAATTTAGATACTACAAAACCTTCGTTTAAAACACCAGAAAAACCGCAAGTAAAAATAGCACCTGAAACACACGGCGATATTTTTGCAAATAACCCAGTGGCTTTTTCACCAAGTCCTGAAGAAATTAGTAAAGATTTGGTTAAAAGTCCTTTTAGCCTAACAGAACAAGATTTTAAAGATCTGCTTGACAACGCCAAAAAAAAGTTTAGAGAAGAAGCCGAAAAAAAACTATATGACACAGATTTTTTAAAATCTGCAAACGACTCAGATATCTCTGCACTTAGCAGCAAGTTTGAAATAGTTTTGGCCAGTCCAAACACTCTACTGCTTGCCGCAGAAGGTCTTACTGCCTGCCAAGAAATCTACAAAACAACGAAATACCCAGTCCTTTTAAAAGAAGTTAATAACTTTTTGCCAGAAATCACTCGTGTAATTTTGTTAACTAAACTAGACGCGAAGGCTGTGTTAATGCAAATTAGCGCGTACCTTAGAAATAAACTTGAGTTTATTCCCGATGATTTTAGTGCTGTTGTTGAAAAATACGTGGCATATGATAAAATTTTAAAAGAAGTAAAAACTAAAAAATTCGACGCAAACGCCGTATTTGGCGAACTTGCAAGCAAGGAGAAATAAATATGAACCCACAAATGCTTAAACAGATTCAAAAAATACAAGCAGAAATGATGGAACGCCAACAAAGACTTGAAGAAACTGAGTTTACAGGCACTTCAGCCGGTGTTTCAATTACTCTACTTGGTTCAAAAAAAGTCGTAGATTGCAAAATTAGTGCAGACATTATTCAAGACAAAGAAATGCTTGAAGACGCAATTTGCGTAGCCTTTAACAAAGCCATTGAACAAGTTAACTCAGAACTAGAAGACATTCTTTCTAGCGCTAAAATGCCTAATTTTTTAGGTCTTTAGTTATAGTTTGTAAAATAGGTTTGACTATAATATAATATTTAAGTTATATGGAGGCTGACTTGAATCATACAGAAGAAAATTCTTTATCAGAAATTGCATACTCCTTAATCAAGGAACAGGGTTCTGCTGTTTCACTTAACGAACTTATTGACAAAATTTGCGCAATTCGCAATCTAGGCGAAGTTAGTGTAGATTTCAAAAATCAACTTTATTTTGACTTAATTTCATCTGGTCGCTTTGTTTACGTTGGCGACGGACTTTTTGATTTAAAAGACAATAATTTAGAGTATTGGGATAAAGACGGTACTTTTTTTGCCAACGAAAGCAACGATGAAGACATTGAAATTAATGAAGATGAAGACGATATTGAATTTTCTGACTTTAATTTAGATGAATTTGTGGCATCTGAACCAGATATTGAAGAAGATGAGGAAGACGAAAAACCCGCAATGCATGCAAGTGACAACCCACTTCCTGAACTTGATGATGAAGAAGACGAGAGCGCTTTAGTTGAAGAAGACATTGAAGATTACCTGGAAACTGAAAGTGACGAAGACGACGATAAATATGTTGACCCAGATTTGGACTTAGACGAAACCGATCAAGAGGAAGACGAATACAACAAATACATGGACGACTACGAAAATCTATATGAATAGGGAAGCAATTTTTGCATCCCTTTTTTATTTAGTTTAAGAAACTGAAAGGACTTTTAAAATATGAGTAATTTTATCTTTATTACAGGTGGTGTAATTTCTGGAATTGGTAAAGGTGTAACTGCGGCTTCAATCGCAAGACTACTTAAAAGCACTGGAGTTTCGGTGTTTATGATTAAAATGGATCCTTACATCAATACTTTTCCTGGCATGATTGACCCTCTTCAACACGGAGAGGTATTCGTGGCTGAAGATGGAACAGAGGCTGACTTAGACCTAGGGCACTACGAACGCTTTACTGGCGTTAACTTAACTGAGCACTCTAGCATTACCATGGGCAAAATCTACAGAGAGATTTTGGAAAACGAAATGGCCGGCAAATACAGCGGCAAAACCATTCAAGTAATTCCGCACGTTGTCGACACCATTAAAAATAGATTAAAGCAAGCTGCCGAACAAAGTCAGGCTGACGTTATAATTTGTGAAATCGGTGGAACTGTTGGTGATATGGAGTCCGAGGCTTACCTGGAAGCAATTCGCCAACTTAGATTTGACCTGGGCTACAGACACACTTACTACATTCACACAGCACTAGTGCCTTACCTTGAGGTTTCACAAGAACTGAAGACCAAACCAACTCAGCATAGTGTTAAGACTCTTCGTAGTTTTGGAATAGATCCAGATGCCTTGATTTTAAGGTCAAAAAGAATGCTAGACCCTGAAACTGTTCAAAAAATATCTTTCTTTACCGACGTTAAACCAGAGACAGTGTTGGCTTGTCCTGACTTAGATGTGGTCTACAAGGTAGTTCCGCTTTTAGCAGAAGGGAAACTACACGAAAACATCTTAAAACATTTTGAACTAAAGGCAAAACCGCTTAACTTAAAAACTTGGAACTCACTAATTTCTAAAGTAGAGACAGCAAATACTGTTCTAAACGTCGGAGTAGTTGGCACCACTGACTTTAAAGAGGCTTATCTTTCGTTAACTGAGGCAATTAAACACTCTGGTTATGCATATTCAGTTAAACCAAACTTTATTTGGTATAACTCGTCTACCACAAACTCTGAGTTTCTCAAAAGCATTGACCTGACAATAGTTTCTGGCCAAGATAACCAAGAGTTTACTTTAAAACAAAGTGAGTTAATTTACGAACTTAGCGAAAAACAAATCCCAACCATGCTGATTAACCTAGGTTTTTGGCAAATGCTTCAAAATTCAGGCAAAAATACTGAAGTTGAAACTACTAAACTAGTTGGCGGTCGTGAAATTAAAATAAACAAATCAAACCCTGTAAGTAAGTATTTCAAAGAAAGTAAAATTATTGAACGTTTTCGTTCGTTTAAATTGCCAACCAAAGCAGTTTCTCATCCTAACTTATTGCCGCTTGCTACTTTAGATGAAGTGCCAGTGGCCTTTTCAAACTCTTCTCATCCTTTATTTATATCTACTCTTTTTCACCCCGAGTTTAGTTCAAACCCGCTTTTTTCCCATCCTTTGTTTGATGCTATAATTAAAGTAGCGTTTGAGCAAAAAAAGCACCAAAATAAATTTTAAAAAGTAATCTTATATATTCTTCATCGCTTAATTTATTTGGATTATATGTAGTACATATATCTTTCTTTATATCTGATAACATATTTGGAATTTCTCTTTTAAAAGTTTCAAAGTCTACTCCATAATCTTTTAAGCATTTTTCAATACCTAATTTTTCTTTTAGAATTCTTACAAAACTTAAAAGTGAAAATTTCCCCTCTTCAATACTATCTGCTGGTAAACCTAATTCTCTTGAAACTTCATAGTATTTCTTATTTGCCTCAGTATTAACTTCTATTACATAAGGCATAATTATAGCATTTGCTCTTCCATGTGCTATATGAAACTTTGCTCCAACAGTATGTGCAATACTGTGATTAATTCCAAGTGAAGAATTATCAAAAGCTATTCCTGCCATACAAGAAGCAAATTGAACATTTTCTTTTGGAGCTTCAATCTTTCTATCATTATAGTGTGTTACCAAGTTTTCAAAAATCAACTTAATTGACTTTATTGCAAGTGAACTTGCAAATGGATTAGCATTTGTTGAAACATAAGCTTCAAGTGCATGAGTTAAAACATCCATTCCTGTATCTGCAACAACTTTTGCAGGTAAAGCACCTAGAAATTTTGTACTCAATAATGCTACATCTGGTAACATCAATTCATTTGCTAAGGCTATTTTATGTTCACCCTTAGTTACAACACTATATGAAGTTACTTCTGAACCAGTTCCACTTGTTGTTGGAATTGCAATAAAAAATATTCTTTTGTTCACCTTTAATTTTTTATATAGCTCATAAGAAAAATATAATATTGCCTTACAAGCATCTATTGGAGAACC
>CALISC010000055.1 GCA_938041945.1 uncultured Acholeplasmataceae bacterium
GCCTGTAATCCCAGCACTTTGAGAGGCCCCTTTCTTTTTTTAAAAAAATAGAAGTTATTAGTTTATATATAAAACAACAGCCAATTACTTGGCTGTTGTTTATTATTTTTAAAAACTTTCGTTTTATATGGATTACTCGTATTTGCAGTGTTTATCGTAGTAAAACTTAAGTAGGTCTTGAATTCTTTCAAGACGTTTTGCTTTCGCAACACTGTTATAAGCTTCGATTGGTTTTTTGTCTTTGCTTTCCTCTTTTGTGACAATTTCTTTACCAACTTCTGCATCAGTTAACACGTTTTTAATAATGTTTAGTGCAACTGTGCGGGCATTTGAAGATTTTTCGTAAGCAATTGATTGGAAAGTGTTTTTCTTGTCAAGAGTCTCTTTGATAGTTTCAAAAGATTTAGCAACTAAACCTTCTAGCGTGCTTTGAGCCTTATTTTCTTTAATAAAGTTTTTAATTTCTTGAGTTTCAAACACGTCTTTACGTGGTGCTGCGTAGCCTTTTGCTAAAGAAAAGTCACGCACGTTTTCTTTGCTGAATAAGAATTTAAATACTTCGTAGGCTTTTTGGTTAGATACGTTTTTATAAGAGTCTTCGCCTTCTTTTGCTTGGTCAAGCATCGCAATTGAAGGACCTTGGAAAATAGAAGCTCCAGAAAGTTTGTCTTCTTTTAGGTTAGGATATTTAGCCTTAGCAACGTCGTATGCAGATTGTGCATTGTGTTGAAGAGTTTTAAAGTCTGCATTATTAGGGTCAGTTGCAAGCAAGTCATTTGCTTCTTTTAATTGAGTTTTTCTAAGTTGAAGTTCAGGTTGAGGAAGTGGAAGCATGCCTACTTCGAATTGGTTGTTTTTATCTGGAATGTTGTAGCCAACTCCACCAGATGAAGAAATAGTAAACACGATTTGTTTGTTTTTAAACGCAGTTGAGTTATATTTGTTTCCACAAGTTGCACCAGTTGTAAATAAATTTTGAGCAGCGTAGCCTTTTAGAGTGTCTAGCATTTCGACTAATTGCGCATTTTGTGTAGTGTCGTGGAAGAAAGCATCACCTTTAAGTTCGCCGTCCTTTTTCACAAAATCGGTGTAAGGCAGACCATATTGTTTTGCCATAGTGATTAGCATGTTAGCGTCTGAGTCGTAGCCAAATACTGCTGTGCGTTCAAATTGTTTTTTAGTTTTACCAGGTTCTTTTGGATCTGGAAGGTCAACTAAATTGTCAAACTTTTCAGTATATTTTTCGCGATATTCTTTAGCCATTTCCCAAATACCTTCCCAAGTTTTTACTTTTTCAGTAAAGTTAGGAATTTCTGCGGCTAGTTCTTTGTTGTAAAGAATAACTTCAGTAGAAAGACCAAATGGAGTAGTGTAGATTCCTTTTTCAGAAAGTGGAGATTCTTTTACGAAATCGTAAAATTGTTCATCCCAGTCTTTTTTAAATTCAGCGTCGCTGATGTATTTTTTTTGAAGCTGAGTTCCTTCATTGATGAACTTAGTTAAGTCAAGGACGTTTTTACGGTTTTCGTTAAATGAAGCTACGTGGTCAGGATAAGCGATAACAAGGTTTGGGCGGTTGTTGGTAGAAAGAGTTTTGTCAATCGCACCTTTGATGTCTTGGTATCCTCCCTTTTGTTCAAGTTTAACGGTGATTCCAGTTTTTTTAGTGAAATCTTTTAATCTTTTTTCAATGGCAGTGATGTCTTTTTTACCAAAAGTGTGCCAAAAAGTTACATCATATTTACCACAAGCAGTTAAAAATAGTGTTGAGAAGATAGCAATTAACGCTAAAAATAATTTTCTCATAATTTTTCCTACAGGGTTAATTTAATTCTAACCCTTAGTTCCACCGCGGGCAACACCGCGCATGATATATTTACGAAGGAAGATAAAGACAAGTAGTAGTGGGATAAGAACGATAACAGTTGCAGCCATCTGGCGTTCAACTGCTATACGGTTTGACTCTTGGTCTACAAATGCAGAGCGCAACCATACAGTAATTAGTTTAAAGTTTTGACCGGCTACTAGGTTTGGCCAAATATAGGCGTTCCAAGAACCCATTAGTTTTAAAATTGTGATGGTGATAATTGAAGAGTTGGCAAGTGGTACCATGACTTTCCATAGGTACTTAAAGTCAGAAGTTCCGTCAACTTTGGCAGCATAATAAAGTTCATTTGGAATTTGGCGGAAGTTTTGGCGAATTAAGTAAATATGAAAGACTGTGACTAAGAACGGTACGGTCATTGCGAGAAACGGAGCCCCCGAGAAAGCAGGTGCTTGGTCAGTCCATCCAAGCCGAGAAACTGTACCATAGTTTGTAATTACCATCATTTCACCTGGAATCATCATGGTAGAAAGCATTACTTTAAATATTGTGTCGCGACCTTTGAACTCTAGACGAGACAGGGCAAATGCACCAATAATTGACATAAAGGTACCAACAATAGTTGAAGAAATACCCACAATTAAGGTGTTTAGCAAGTATCTAGTGAAACGGTCAGAAGGTGCGTTTTCTTCACCTTCAATTTTGCCAGGCAGGCCTTTTAACTCACTCGCTAAATTTTGATATTTACGGTCAGCCACTTGGTATGCCAAGTCTTTGTTTCTTAGTTTTAAGTAATCAGGTTTATAAATTTGTTCGTCTTTCCAAGTTGAAAATTTAGTTAAATCAGCGTTATATTGAGCAGAAAACTTAGAAATATAATCACTTATGTTGCCTAATTGAACTTGAATTTTAGCCTTTTCAGCTTTGGTTTTAGCCTCTTTTATTTTGGCTTCTAGAATTGCTTTTTCGGCTAGTTTGTCTTTATATGCTTGATACGCGTATTTAGAGTTATCAAGGATATAAGGTTCAAGTGCTTGAGTGTAGTAGGCGTCTGTGTATAGATTTTTAGGATCACCCTTTAAAAGTGCTTCTAACTTGGATTTTTCTTGGTCTGTTAAAGCAATTTTATCGCGTTCTTTTTTGGCGGTCTGAACAACTCCGTTTGGACCTTCGTATTCTTTTAGTTTTTGTTGAAGCAAGCGAATGTTGGTAAGTCTGGTTCCGTTAAAAGCGTATGAGTAGTTTTTCCAAGTCCAAGCATGTGGATAGAGAGTTGGTGGTTCTTCAAGGACTTCAGATTCGTTTTTAAAGGAAGTATTTAGCATCCAGTAAAAAGGCACGATAATCATTAAGGCCATAATAGACAAGAAAATGATTGCAACTGTTTTTTGAGAGGCTGACTTAATTTTTTGATAGACTAGTTTTTTCTTAACATCAATTCTTTCGTTCATTTTAAGTTAACCTCTTTTTAGTAGTGTACCTTTTTCTTAGATGCCCAAGTACTTACAAAAGTAAGCGCCAGGATAATCAAGAAAAGCACTACAGCACCGGCTGCACCTTGGGCGTAGCCAGAGCCGCTATCGGCAAGTTTGTCATAAACATAACCAACTACTGTGTTCATTCTCGCACGAAGAGTAGGGTCGTTAAATAGACCGATAACCGCGGCATATGTTTTGAAGGCTCCGATTAGTGAAGTAATTACAACATACAAAATCATTGGAGAAATCAGCGGAACAGTGATTTTGTAGAAAGTTCGCCAAGATGAAGTTCCGTCAATTTTAGCAGCGTCGTAGTATTGTTTGTTAATTCCTTGAAGGGCACCCATGAAAATCAAGATTTTAAAAGGCAGACCTGACCAAGTGATGTAAAACAAGGTAACTGCACGCATTGCGCCGTCTGTAGCGGCAGCGTAGCCGTGTTGTCCAACGGCAGCTGGATTTAGCCAGTTAGTTTTGCCGATGCCAAATAGTCCTAAAAACGAGTTGACAAGACCAGATTGGTAGTCAAAAAGTACAGCAAACACTAAACCAATGGCGATAGTGTTGGTAATATATGGCAAGAAGAAAATAGTTTGGAAAAACGAACGAATGCGTTTAACCGACATTAAAGACACACAAATTCCAAGAGCAATCATTGTAGAAAGTGGGACTGTTACAAAAACTATTAGCGCTGTGTTTTTTAAAGCCAGCCCGAAATCTGAGTGTTCAGCAAATAGTGCACGGTAGTTGTCAAAACTAAAAGAACCTGGGCTAAGTGTTTGGATATCTCGGCGGAAAGTTGGGTCAAACGAAATCAAAATGGTTTTAATTAGTGGGTAGAAGGTAAAAATAACCATTAAGGTCAGGATTGGAAGTAGGTATACCCAACCTTTGTTGTTTTGAAACCAGATTTTTAGTTTTCTTCGTGCATCGACACGCAAATGCATTAGATAATCCTTTCGCCAGTTTCTTCGTCAAATACGAAGACTTTTGAATAATCTAGAGACATCTTAACTTTTCCGTCTTTTAGTTTTTTAGAGTCATTAACATCAGAAAGAATTACTCTAAATGTACGGTTAGTTGCTTGAGGATGCGCAGCGATTAAGGTTAAGTCGCGGCCAATTGACTCAAAATATTGATAATTTAAAGTCAAGCAACCGTTTTCCTTGTCTACTGTGTAGGCTTCTGGGCGAATACCAACTAAGTAGTTTCTGTCTGGATACATCTTTGAGTGTTTTGCGGTAATTGCTTCACCTTCTTTGGATTTAATAAAGTCAAGGAAAGCAGCCGCAATTTTGTCAGGAATTACAATTGGATATTGACACGCTAAGATTGTTGAAACTGACGCGAAGAAGTAAGTGCCTGTGCGCACACCTTCATCAGTTGCGCTTTGGCCGTTGACTTTAAGTTCTTTTAGTCCAGATTCTTTAAGTAAGTCGTATTGAATGAAGCCAATTGCAAGTGGGTTTTCTGAAATTGCTTTAATTAACTCATCATTGTTTTGAACAATAGTTTCGTGTAGAGTTGGCAAAGTTACTCCAAAAATTTTCTTAGGTAGACGAATAATGTCTAGTTTTTGGAAAGCCAGAGTTCTCACACCACTACGTTTGTGGTGCAGCACAGTATGAATTGATTTCTTCATGAAATCAATGTTTTCAGGTAGAGTTGTGTCAATTAGTTTGTCCCATTTAGTTAATTTCTTTTGGAAAATCGCTTTTAAGGTAGCAGATGAAAGTTCTGTAAGCGGAGAGTTTTGAGCAACTACTGGAACTACGGCTTTGGCAGTGAAACGGCGAGTAAAGCGTTTAGTTGCGCGTTCAAAGTTAGGGTTAAGTTCGCGGTTTACTAAACCAAGGTGGAAACGAGGGTCGATGTATGGAGAGCGGTCTGCTTCAATAGTTTGAATTTGTTCTTGAAGTAGTTTGATTTTACCCTTAGTAGTTTCAATTGCTTGCCCTAGTTTTTGAATTTTTTGTTCAAGTCTAGTGATTTTAACTTCGTCAATAAAGTCTTTGTTTGCTTTAACTTCAACAATTTGCGCTTCAGTTCTGGCGATTTTTGCTTGGTAGTATTCAATTTGATATTTTTTGTATTCTATCTTTTGGTTTAATTTAGCCACAGCTAAATCTTTAGTTTTTTTAGGTGCTTTACGGCGGTTACCTTGAACTAAAGTGAAACCTTCTGTGGCTCCGTTTAAAGTAAAGTCATAAAGGAAACCACCAGCGATTTTTGAAAACTCAGAAAGCAGTGGTTCAATTTCTGCTTTTAATTGACCACAACCCGCGATATGCAAAGTTACATCTGAATTGTCTCGCTCTACTACTGGGTGGTTTTGTTTAAGCTCAGCCCAAGATTTAACTACAGCCTTAGCGCCTTTGGCAGAAAGAATGTCTTCGTCTCCAATAAACACACGGTCTTTTTTGATGTGTGCTTTAAATAGGTTAATTGGTGGAGTACCTAAAAACTTCGCTACAAACAAGTTAGCAGGGTTGTCATAAATTTGTTGAGGAACACCGCGTTGTTGTTCAACACCTGCTTCCATTAAAACGATTTCATCACAAATAGACATCGCCTCTTCTTGGTCGTGTGTTACGAAAACTGCAGTGATTCCGGTTTCTTTTTGAATACGTTTAATCTCTTCACGCATTTGTAGACGCAGACGAGCGTCAAGGTTTGAAAGTGGTTCGTCAAGTAGCAGGACTTTTGGTTTTTTAACTAAAGCACGAGCGATGGCTACACGTTGTTGTTGACCACCTGAAAGTTGAGAAGGTTTACGTTCAAGTAAGTTAGCAATACCAACTAGGCGCGCAACCTCTTCTACCATATCGTCAATTTCGTTGGCAGGCACATGCATGTTTTGAAGTGGAAACATAATGTTTTCGCGAATTGTTAAATGAGGATACAAGGCATAGTTTTGAAAAACTAGCCCAATTCCACGTTTGTCGGCAGAAAGTGGAGTAACATCCTCATCGCCAAAAATAATTTTACCGCCAGATGGCTCATGTAGCCCGGCGATCATATATAGGGTGGTTGATTTTCCACAACCAGAAGGTCCAAGTAGACCAATTAGCTTACCATCGCCAACTGTGATAGATAATTTATCAACTGCTGTTGTTTCGCGTTTTTGTTTGTCGACGAAAATTTTTGTAAGACCTTGTAATTTAACTTCCATACCGCTCCTTTATTGTGCCATTTTCTTCATTTTATGGCGTGTGTATATAGAGATATTTATATTATATAGAATGAAAAAAATAAAGTCAAAATATTAAATGTATACGCTTACATTTTGAAAAATGTCATAAAATAATGTTGTTTTTTGAAGTAAGTTTAGTAAATTTTTAAAAAAATTGTGTTTCTATACGGCTTAGTTTAGAAATCTTGTTCTTGTTTACTTTAAAGAGTCATATATCTTTTTAATAATTTTACCGTCGTAAGTTTTACAAATACTCTCTTTGGGAATAAACACTGGATAAAGCGGATCTTTTTTAATCAAATCAAAAAATCTTTGAAGAATCTTGAGATAATCGTTGAATTTACCTTGTATTTTTTCACTGACTTTAATCATAAAAGGCGAGGTAAAAGTCATTCCGCTGTAACAATCATTTATTTGACTGCAAATAAGAGTACCACCACCACTTCCAACCGATTTTCCTTTTGGCTCTTCCATAATTTTAATGTGTAAAATCAAGTGTTCCAAAATATCACAGTACACTAATCTTTCTGCTTTCTGATAAGCAAATGGATGTTTAACAGCAAATTCAGGTTTAGAAAGTTTAATTGCTTTATTTTCGTCAATGTGGTGACAAAACAGACCTTCGTTTCCTCTTGTAATTTTATTGTTTTTAGATTTACAAGTTTCGGTTAAAAAGTAATTACCGTTAGCAGGTCCGTACTTGGCGATTAAGTGTGCTACTAAGTCTATGTACGACATTTTTAACTGGTCGGTGTAAGTAATTGAAGGGTCGTATGAAACAGACGGTATTTGTTCTAAAATAATTTTTTCATTATTCATATCGTTCTCCTAAAATATTTTTTAGACAAACATAATTAAATAAATTGGTAGAGTTACTAAATTGCCTTCTTGTTTAACTATGTTTTTGTTGCCAAAAACATAGCCTTTGGCAAGTTTATATTGTCCGTTTTTATCAATTAGTTTAGGCAGAGCCCGGAAATTAGTTTGGTTGTTTCCTGACTTAATTTCAATTGCTACAGCAGAAAGCAGATTGTAGTCATTGATTAAAAAATCAACTTCTCCAACTTTTTTTGAATCAAAATAAAATAAACTGTGCTCGTGTGCTTTGAGTTCAGTTGCACATGCGTGTTCGTAAACTGAACCTAAGTTGATGTTTTTATCGGTATTTAAAATTGGCTGTATGTTAGTCTTAAAAAGTAGGTTAGTCAGTATTCCAACATCGTTGTAGTAAAGCTTTATTAAGTTTTTAGCGGTTACGTCAAAAAGTGGAAATTTAGGATTAGAAACTGCTTTTACTTGGTTAGCAACACCAGCGGAAACTAAATATTCAAACTCGTCTTGATATTTTTCTAAAGATGAATTAACTTTATTTTCAATAGCCTTAAAGTTAACTCTCTTTACTTTGTTTGACATATTTGAAACCATATCTTCATAAATTTTAGCAATTTTTAGTTTAGTATTTTCTTGGTATCTAGCAGCGTCGTCTTGGTAATGTGCATAAACATAGGTTTGAACTCTGCGAGTAGCCTTCACGTCTTTGTTTAACACGTATTCTTTAACTGCGTCTGGTAGACCACCTGCAATTAAATACTCTTTGAATAGCAATAAAATACGGCTGTGAATAGCTTCATTAATTGGAGTTAAATTTAAAAATGAAGATCTTAGATAGTCAATTACATCCGTCCCTACTCCGTTTGCCCATAAGAATTCCTCAAAGTCAAGTGGAAACATTTCGACTTCATCGATTGCACCCATCGGGATAAAGATGTGTTTTAAAGTAATTCCAAGCAAAGAACCTGAGACTATGTATCTGTATCTACGTTCTTTATATAAGTCTTTTAAGAGAGTAATTAAATGTGGGTAGTATTGAATTTCATCAAGGAAAATGATTGTGTTTGAAATGTCTGCTTTTTTTAAATCAAAAATACTGCTAATGTATTTATAAAAAGAATCCGTATCTCTAATACTAAAAAAGCGTTGTTTGTTTTCGTAGTCTGACTTTAAGTCAATTTCAAAGTAGTTTTTGAAATATTTTGGTGCTGTTCTTCTTACAATAAAACTTTTTCCGACTTGTCTGGCGCCTTCAACAATTAAGATTTTAGCATTTTCATTTTGGTAGTTTTTTACTAAGGTTTCTTCTATTTTTCTTCTAAACATTTAAAATCTCCTTGCTACGCATTTATTTTAGCATATTTGTTTGTTTTCCAATATAAAAATACCCTGAAATAGTGTGTTTTCCAATAAAAAAATAGGT
>CALISC010000056.1 GCA_938041945.1 uncultured Acholeplasmataceae bacterium
AGGCTTTTTGCTCTCTTTATAAAAATTGATTTTTCCTCATTTTGAAACAGCGATAAACTCAAAATTAAGCAAAAGAGCCCTTGCATTCGGCTTGTTTTAGACTTAGTTAAAATTTGATTAAGACCAATTGTGATTGGAAAATACTCTATTTTTTGACTGTAATTTCTTCTACCTTAAAATAAGCCTTAACTCTAGGGTCATGAGTAATTATTAAAGCAGAGCATTCATGGGTATTGATATACTTACCTATAGTACTACAAATTGTAAAACAAAGTTCATCGTCAAGACCAGAAGTAGGTTCATCTAAAAGTAAAAACTCAGGTTCTTTGGCTAGTGCCAAAATCAAACCTAGTCTTTGCTGTTCGCCGTGTGAAAGACTAAAAGGGTGTTGCGTTAGTTTATTTATTAGATTAAAGTCGACAAGTAGTTGATAGGCCAATTCTTGATTTTTGACTTTTTTAAGTTCAAGTTCAGTCTGAGTTTCTGAAAACATGTATCTAACATCGTGTGGCAAATAACTTACATATTTTTTTAGTCTTCTTAAATTACGGTAAACTCTGTTTTTAAACTTAATTCGAACTTTGCTGGTTTTTGTTGGTCTTAAATTACCAAGCAAAATATTAAAAATGGTGGTTTTACCGATTCCGTTATCACCAGTTATTAACTTTAACTCACCCTTTTTTAAGGTAAGCACTTTGAGTAAATAGTTAAAACTACCTGTTAACTCAACAGAAAGATTTTCTAAACTCAAAACTAAATCTGTGCTTGCTTCTTTTAAACTAAGCGGTTCAATTTTAGTTAAACAACTAAAATCAAAACTGCTTAATTTACCTTTTTTTAATGTAAAGTTATTTTGAGTTAAGTATCTGAGTAAACAAGTTCTGTGTTCAAAAATTATTACTGTTTTTCCCGCTTTTTTTAATTTATTTACGGCTGTAAAAAACTCAAGAATTTTTTTTCTGTCTAAATTAGCAAGTGGTTCATCGTAGATATAAAACTGTTTTTGAGCAGCTAAATTGGAATAAATCTCTAAAGCTTGTTTTTCACCTGCCGAAAGCGTGTAGACATCTTCGTTCGTTAAATTAAGTTTTTCTTTAAACTCAGAAAAGCTTAATTTAGCACATTGGTCAGAAAAACCTTTATTTAATATTGGAAAAGAGTACTCGTATATAGTTTTTGGAAACAAAAACTGGTCTGCTGGGTTTTGTAAAACTGCCGAGATTTCGCTAAAGTATTTATCGGTATCTATTGCTTGAATGTCTGTATCGTTTAAAGTAATCTCGCCTTTTTGAATAAACTCATGACTTTTGCCAAGGTTTTTTAGCATTGCGTTTAACATTGTGGTTTTACCAGCACCAGAATGCCCAAATATACAGTAAATTTCGCCTGGCAAAAAATCAATAGTAATATCTTTTAGTATTGCTTTACCTATTTCTTTTAAAGTAAGACTATAGTTTTTAAATGACAAAACCATATAAAACTACTCCCAAAAAAGCCAGTAAGTTAAGTAAAATAAAAGATACATTTTTAACAATAGAAACTGAGTAAGTCGGTAAAATCAACATAGTTTTTTTATTTAAATTAAAGTTTTTTAAAGTTGCAGCAATTGTTAGCATCTCAGTGATTTCAAAGGCTCTGACTAAAACAGGAACCACTAAACCTCTGAATTTTTGGTGAAGCGATTTTTTTTGGTTACCAACAAAACGTTTAACTTGAATGTTGTGTCTAAACTCGTGTATAAAAACGGGTAAGAAAGTAAACATAATGCACGCACCTAGCACGAACTTGCGAGAAACTTTTAACTTAAGTAAAATGCTGGTTAAATAACTTAAATCTAGCCCGCTCATTAAAATATATGCTAAAAATGCTGCAAAAAAACGCACAAACACCGAGTAAGTTTGTTCAAAACTTTTAGTTTGTAGATAAAATACCGCTAAAACTAACGCAGTAAATATAAAAAAACTCGGTAGTTTAGTTGCTAAACTATCAGCAAAACCAAAGATTAGTAAAATAAATAAACTAACGCAAATAAAAAAAGTTTTAGCCTTGGTTTCGGCTAAAACCAAGCCAAGGCTAAAAATTAAAATAGAATTAAATACTAAAACAAAGGGGTTTAACTTACTCAACGAAGTCACTTAGTTTAAGTAGTTTGTTGTTTTTAAACTCTTTGGCAATAATAAATCCAAGTGCAGCGCCAATTACAGCCAAGACGACAGTGAAAGAAATTATTAAACTGATGCTAAGCGGGGTTCCTACAATTATAGTGTTATTTGCCTTACCAGCAATTAGTCTCATATAAAACCATTGAGCCGGAGTTTGCAGTGGTACAAATAAGATACTTGCGATTAACTTAGGTGTGGTTTTGCGGTAATTTTTAAAAATAATTAAACAAATTATTTCTAAAATAAGCGCCGGAATTATAAAAGAAAACAGCATTACTGGGCGAAAAGCCAAAGGAATGCCTAGCATTAAACAAAGGAGAATTAGTGTACCTGGCTTGCGGACTTTATAAAGCACTATGTAGATTAAAAAGCCATAAGGAAAAGCAAAGCCTATTGCTTTCGCGCCAAAAATTTTAACAGCATGCAGTGGAAACAAAAGTCCACCGATTGCAAGCATAATGGCCGCTGCTACTCCAATAAAAATAAAGTCTGCTAAAGTAAAACCAAGAAAGCCATCGGCTTTCGGCAAAAGAGTGTAGAAACTGCTGCCTGGTTTTCCAAAATTTTTATTTTTTTCCATAAATTGATACCTCGTATATTTATATTTTAGTTTAAATCAATAATTTTGTCACAAATTAAAAAAGGCTTTGGTCTGTGTGTGATTATTAAAAATGCGTGGTTAGTTTTTAAGTTTTCTATAATTTTTAAAACTTTTTCTCCGTTTTCATG
>CALISC010000057.1 GCA_938041945.1 uncultured Acholeplasmataceae bacterium
AAGTTTAGACCATAGCACTTCACGCAAAGTCCGTCAATTGCAGAACATGTTAAGTTAGTTCTGATTTTAAACTCAGAGTAGTTTTCAGCAATTTTAGCCGCGGCCTCTTGAGTAATCAGTTCGTTTCTGTCAACTATTAGCGAGTTGTTTTTGTCATATGCTTTTTGAGCAGCAAAACGCCCGTGTAGACGTTCTTCAAGGCTGCAGACTACTTTTTGGTCTTTGTCAAGTATGTCTTTTACAAACACACCATTTTCAGTACCACAGTCTTCAAGGGTAATAATTACGCCTTGTGCAACATCTACAAGTCTGCGAGTTAAGTAACCAGATTGTGCGGTTTTTAAGGCCGTGTCGGTTGAACCTTTGCGGGCACCGTGGGTAGAGATAAAGAACTCAGAAACGGTTAGTCCCTCTTTAAATGATGATTTAACTGGCACTTCAATTTGTTCACCCTTAGGGTTGTTTAAAATACCCCTCATTCCGGCTAACTGCACGAAGTTTTGAATGTTACCACGGGCGCCTGAGTCAGACATGACGTAAATCGGGTTTTCGCGGTTAAGTTCTTGCTCAAGTCCACGAGAAATTTCGGTTTTGGTGTTTTCCCAAACGTTAATAATTTGGCGAGAACGACCTTTGTCGGTCAACATACCCATGTTAAAGTAGTTAGTAATTTGCTCAATTTTAGCCTGAGACTCTTTCAAAATCGCGGCTTTATTTGAATAAACCTTGATGTCATCGTAAGAAATTGTAACAGCAGAGATAGTTGAGTACTTAAAGCCTAGGTCTTTCAAATCATCTAGCATCACAGAAGTTCTAGTTACATCGTAGTGTTTAAAGACTGTGTCAATGATTTTACCTAAAAACGACTTTTTAAAAGGTTCAGGTAGTGGCTGGTCTTTGGTTTGTGCAAAGTAAACTTTTGGGTCTTTGTTGCAATCAAGTAAGTAAGATTGTGGCACACCTTGGGTTAAGTTATACTCAGTTGGTTCGTTTAAGTAAAAGAAACCATCTGGCATAATTTCGTTAAAAATTAACTTACCTAAAGTGGTGATTAGTAGTTTGCCCTGAATGTCTGCGGTAAAACGACGGTTAAGAATTTGCGGACGCACTAAAATTCTGGTGTGGTAGTCAATAATTCCGGCACTTTGTGCGTTTTTAGCCTCGTTAATTGAAGATATTAGCATACCTTCGTTTTTGTGTTGATGAGTTTTAGGATCAGACTCTATGTAGCGCTCTTCGGTAGTTAAGAAGTAGTTTCCAAGCACCATGTCTTGAGACGGAGTTACAACTGGTTTTCCGTCTTTTGGGTTTAAGATGTTGTTAGAAGCCAACATAAGTAGTCTAGCCTCAGCCTGTGCTTCTGGCGAAAGTGGCAAGTGTACAGCCATTTGGTCTCCGTCAAAGTCGGCGTTAAATGCAGTTGTTGCCAAAGGGTGCAAACGAATAGCCTTGCCGTCTATTAGTTTTGGCTCAAACGCTTGGATTGACAAGCGGTGCAAAGTAGGCGCACGGTTTAGCAGCACTGGATGTTCTCGCACCACTTCTTCCAAAACTTGCCAAACTTCTTTAGTGCGGTTGTCATACATTTCAACCGCTTTTTGGCGAGTTACTTCTAGGTTTTCCTGAAGTCGGTTGATTACAAACGGTTTAAATAGAGTAATAGCCATCTCACGAGGAATTCCGGCCTGATACATCTTTAGGTTTGGACCGACAATAATTACGGAACGGCCTGAGTAGTCAACGCGTTTACCAAGTAAGTTTTGACGGAAGCGACCTTGTTTACCACGAAGTAGGTCAGAAAGTGATTTAAGCGGACGTGCGTTTGAGGCAAGCGCTTTTTTGTTTCCACGTTTTGAGTTGTCAAACAGTGAGTCAACGGCTTCTTGAATTAAACGTTTTTCGTTTTTAAGAATTAGCGAAGTTGTAAATTGATCTAGTTCTTTTTTTAACCTGTTGTTACGATTAATTATTTTGCAGTAAAGGTCGTTAAGGTCAGTTGTCGCAAAACGACCACCATCTAATTGCACCATTGGGCGAAGATCTGGCGGGATTACCGGGATTACCGGCATGACAATCCATTCAGGTTTGTTGTCAGATGAATAGAAGGCTTCCACAATTTCCAAGCGTTTAATGATGTTTTGGCGTTTTTGTTTAGTAGAGGTTCTAAATTTTTTGCGGAGTACACGAATTTCGTGGTCTAAGTCTAGTGCTTTTAAAAGAGTTTGAATGGCCTCAGCACCGGTTTGTGCTTGAAAGCGACCGTAGTACTCTTCGTTAATCGCAGCGTAGTCTTGTTCTGACAAGATTTGTTTGCGTTTAAGTGGAGTGTTACCAGGATCGGTTACGATGTAAGCTGCATAGTTGACAACCTCTTCTAAGGATTTTGCCTTAATTCCAAGTAAAATCGCTAGGCGAGATGGTGAGTTTTTGAAAAACCATGTGTGGACAACTGGGCTTTTTAGTTCAATGTGTCCCATTCTTTCACGGCGAACTAAAGACTCTGTAATTTCAATTCCACATTTTTGACAAATTTGGCCTTTGTTGCCACTTTGTTTTTTACCACAAGCGCATTGAAAGTCTTTAGTTGGCCCGAAAATTTTTTCGCAAAACAACCCACCAACTTCAGGTTTAGCAGTTCGGTAGTTAATGGTTTCATGAGACTTAACTTCACCATAAGACCAAGTTCTGATTTCATCTGGTGACGCCAAGCGAATTCGCATGTGGCGGTATAGTTTAGAGCCAGTGATATGCGTGTCGTCAACTGATTTTAAACGCTCAGAGACATTGATTTCAGCAACTTTAGTTTGAGATGAAACTAAGTCTAGTTTTTCGTCAAAATCAGCCTCAGTTAACGGAGTTTGGCCGTAGAAGGCAAAAAGTTGGTTAGTTTCGGCTAAAAGAAAATCGTCGTCTTTTAAAATTTGAAATAAGTTAGAGCGCGGTGCGGTTAAGATTGACTTAAGGTCAGTAAACCCGCTTTCTTTGAAAAACTTAATGACTTCACTTTCTGTAAACAGTTGTTGGATTTTTTCGGGTAAATAGTTTTTAGTTAAAAGCGTTTTGATGTCTTTTAGCACATCTTCTGTGCACTCTAAAAAGATACTTTGGTATTGAGAAACTGAAAATAAGTTTAAATCACCCAAGGTGTGAACGGCGATATTTTTTAAGAACTCTTTAGTTTCTTCAGAAATGATTTTGATGTCTTTAATGCTTTGTTTTTCGTAGGCTTTTAGCATTTTTAAATACCTCCATTACTGCGGGCAGGTTTTAAGTCAAGCAGTGATTTAACGGCGTCGTTTTCGCCAGTTTCTGAGTTAATTAACTCAACGTAAATACCAAGGGCTTGCAGTTCACGAGTTAACACGTGGAAAGATTCAGGTAGAGAAGGACGTGGAATTAAATTACCTTGAGTAATTGCGGAGTACGCTTTGTTTCTGCCGACCTTGTCATCTGACTTGATAGTTAGCATTTCTTGAAGGACATGAGCAGCACCGTAACCGTACAGCGCCCAAACTTCCATTTCCCCTAGTTTTTGGCCACCGTTTTGGGCTTTTCCACCCATAGGTTGTTGAGTTACTAAAGTATAAGGTCCGACGTTTCTAGCGTGTAGTTTGTCGTCTACCATGTGTGATAACTTAATCATGTACATAACACCAACTGAAACTGGATTTCTAAAAGGCTCACCAGTTCTTCCGTCAAAAAGCGTCATTTTACCGTTTAGTGGTAAGTTGGCTTCTTTTAAGATATCAACAAGGTCTGAATTTTCAACACCATCAAAAACCGGAGTTGCTATCTTAATTCCTAGTTTTCTGGCAGCATATCCTAAATGCAGTTCTAAAATTTGACCAATGTTCATACGAGAAGGTACACCAAGTGGGTTTAGCATGATGTCAACCGGAGTTCCGTCTGCCATGTATGGCATGTCTTCGCGTGGAACTACAATTGAAATAACACCTTTGTTACCATGTCGTCCGGCCATTTTATCGCCTTCTCTAATTTTTCTTTTCTTAGCGATAAATACTTTGATTTGTTCGTTTACAGAAGGAGGTAGTTGATCTTTGTTTTTCTTTGAAAAATACTGAATTTTTTGAACAATACCACCACCACCATGTGGAACTCTAAGTGAAGTATCTCTGTATTCTTTGGATTTTTCACCAATTATTTCTTGAATTAGTTTTTCAGCAGGAGATGGTTCAGCACCACCTTTAGGGGTAATTTTACCAACTAAAATGTCACCTTCTTTGACTTCAGAACCAAGTAAAATCACACCTTTTTGGTCAAGTTTAGCAACAGCCTGACGGTTGGCGTTTGGAACTTCGTTGGTAAACTCTTCTTTTCCGATGTTATTGCGAAGGTCTCTAGTTTCAATTTGGTATTCATCAATATGCACAGATGTATAGACGTCGTTTTTAACTAAGTCTTCGGAAACTATAACGGCATCTTCAAAGTTATAACCTTCCCAAGTCATGAAAGCAACTGTAACATTGCGGCCAAGCGCAAGTTCGGCGTTGTCAGTTGAAGGTCCGTCGGCAATAGTTTCGTTTAGGTCAACCCAGTCGCCGACGTTTACTATCGGTTTTTGGACGATTGAAGTATTTTGGTTTGAGCGTTCGTAGTTAATTAGAGTATAGACATCAGTATCAGCCAAACCATATTTATAAATTTTAAGCGCTTGCTCTGCAGTCCAGTCTGAGTTTGGTGCAAACAAGATTTGGCCATCGTATTTAATGGTTTTTTCAGGAATTGGCAAGATGTCAATGCGTTTTGCGTCAACGTAAACGGCATATCCTGCGTTTTTAGCAACTACAGAAGTACCTGAGTTTTTAGCAGCACGATACTCAATTCCAGTTCCAACAAGAGGTGCTTCTGGTTTGATAACTGGCACGGCTTGTCGTTGCATGTTGGCACCCATTAAACAACGAGACGCTTCGTCGTGTTCAAGAAAAGGAATAGTAGCAGTTGCTACAGACACGATTTGTTTTGAAGACACGTCCATATATTCAACGTCTTCACGGGCAAAAATACCGGTCTCACCGCGTAGTCTACCAGTAACTGTCGGCTCTTTAATAGTGCCGTCTGGATTTAACTCAGTCGCGGCTGAAGCAATTACGGCGTTGTACTCTTCGTCTGCAGTTAAATAAAGATGGTGGTCTACTACTTTTGGCACACACACTCCGTTTACGAGGTTTGTGCGGTCAAGTTTAAAGTAAGGTGTTTGAATGAAGCCATATTTGTCAATTTTGGCATAAGAAGAAAGTGAAGAAATCAAACCAATAGACTGTCCTTCTGGGGTTTCAATTGGACAAATTCGGCCGTAGTGAGATGCGTGGACGTCGCGGACTTCAATACCCGCACGGTCACGAGAAATACCACCGCTACCAAGAGCCGAAACACGACGTTTTTGAGTAAGTTCAGCCAAAGGGTTAGTTTGGTCCATGAACTGAGACAATTGAGATGAGCCAAAAAACGCGTTTAAGACAGTAGTAAGCGGTTTAGTGTTCATAATTGCCGGAATTGTGATGTCTGCAAAAGACTTAACCGACATTTTATCTTTAATGTTTTTCTCGGCTCTAGCCATACCAATTCTAAATTGGTTGGCAAGTAGTTCACCAATTAATCGCACACGACGGTTGCCAAGGTGGTCAATGTCGTCAATTTGACCAATGTTTTCATATAAGTTCAAAAAGTAAGAAATACCAGCGATGATGTCAGAAACTGTAACATAAGTTTTAGCCTCACGGCTGTCGTTTCCAATAACTCTGATTGCTTGGCTTTCACCTAAATCAGTTCTTTTCACAACGTCTAGGATTTCTGCGTATACTGGTTGTCTTTGTGCTGGTTTTTCAAAAATGTTGCCAGTTAAAAAGTAATTTAAGACTTTTTCGTCAAGTCCATTTCTAAGTTCACGAAGAGTTCTTAGAACTTGTTCGTCAATTTGAGTGCCGGCGTCAAAAACAACTTCGCCAGTTTTGATGTTGTAAATTGGTTCTTTGGTCACCAATTGAATGTTGTCACCTTCCCCAACATACTCAGTAAGTACAGCAGTTTTGTCTATATTTTGTAGTGAGTTGTCAGCAGAAATAACTTCTTTTCTAAATAAATGACGGTTTGAGTCTAGTACTTTTAAAGAATCTTCGTCCAGCAAAGTATTGGCAGCAAGCACAACTTTACCTTTTGCGTCTTTTAAGTCTGAGGCAAGATAAGTGTTTTTAACGCGGCTAAGCACATCTAGTTTTTGGTTAAACTTATAACGTCCAACTCCAAGTAAGTTGTAGCGGCGAATGTCAAATAAACGTTGGCGAATTAACTCGCGTGCGCCTGAAACTGGAATAATTTCACCTTGTCTTAGTCTAGAAACGATTTCAACAACAGCGTCATCAGAAGTCTTAGTTACGTCTTTCTCAAGAGTTTCTTTCAGTTGCTCTGACTTAAATAGTTTGTCAATTTCTTTGTTTGAAGGCACACCTAGGGCTTTGATAAAAGTAGTCAGCGAGATTTTCTTAGAGCGGTCTAGTTTTGCCCAAAGTAATTCTTTGTTGCCCTCTTCAAACTCAACCCAAGCACCGCGGGTTGGAATCATTTGACCAGAGTAGATAACCTTGTTGATTTTTTTGTTGATGTCTTTAGTGAAATAAACTCCACTTGAACGCACGATTTGTGAAACCACCACACGTTCAGCACCGTTGATGATAAAAGTTGCAGTTGGAGTCATTGAAGGCATTTCTGTAAGCAGAACTTTAGCTTCTCTAAGTTCACCTGTGATACAGTTTTCTAGTTTTACATCAGCCATCACTTGTGCTGAGTAAGTGATGTCTCTAATTTTAGACTCGGCGATGGTGAAATTAGGTTCTTGAACTTCAACGCTTTCAAAGTACAGTTTAATGTCGCCGTTGTTTCCTTCAATTGGCGAAAGTTCCTTTAGCAATTCAAGTAAGTCTGATTTGATAAATTTTTCAAAAGACTGTGTTTGAATTTCAATCAAGTCTGGCAAGTCAACATCGTACATCATTTTTGAGTAATTACGACGTTCAGTTTTTTTGCCATATTTTATGTTTTTAAAACTCATTTTTCCTCCAGTTTCTGTGCGTATATTATATATAATATATAACTCGTTTTTTTGATTAGCGCATATACGAAAAAATCATACCACAAATTGAATTTTTTGCCAAATAAAAACTATTGCGTAATTTTATTTTTCAGTGAAAAAAATGGCCTGGTTTTGAAAAACCAAGGCCATAATTTAGGGGTAAATTAGATTGTTTTTGAGTGTCTATTCAGACAACATTTGAATCTCTTTAAGATAAATGTCTGGGTCAGTACCTACTGGGGTTTCTAGAATTTTTGGAATGTCTAAAAATTCTAGATTTTGCACGATTGCTTTAAGTGGTTCAAGGCCAATTTTGCCTTTTCCAATGTTAGCGTGGCGGTCTTTGTGTGAAGACAGTCCGTGCAGAGAGTCGTTAATGTGAAATAAAAATAATTTATCCATGCCAACTGTATTTTTAAACTCAGCAAAAACTTCGGTTTGGTGGTCTTTAATGTCATAACCTGCGTCAAAAATATGGCAAGTGTCTATACATACCCCTAAATCTGGGTCTGGATAGGTGTGAATAATTTCGGCGATTTCGGAAAACGTAATTCCAACTTCGCTCCCTTTGCCAGCCATGGTTTCCACAGCAATTTTGATATCTAAATTGTTCTCGTGAACATATTTGATTAACAGATTTACGGCTTTTGCAACTTGTTTTAAAGAAAGCGCGCGGTCTTGAGTTAAAGCAGAGCCGGGGTGCAGAACAAACATGCCGGCACCTAGTTCGTGTGAACGCATTAGTTCGTTTAAAAAAAAGTCAACAGACCTTTGCCATTTAGCGGGGTCTAGAGAAGCAAGATTAGCAATATAAGGGGCATGAACAACAAAGTTTTTCTTAGGGATGGACAAAGCCTTTAGTTCAGCCATTCCTTCTTTGGCGAAACAAAGTGCGGTGTTGGTGCGAAAAGTGCTTTGGGGTGGGCCTGTGAAAATCATTAAAGCGGTTGCTTGGTTGTGTTTAACTTCAGCAATGGTGCCTTTTAGATAGTCTGGTTTTTTAAATGAGTTGTGCGAACCTAGGTTAAAGTTTTTCATATTTTTTACCTTTTTTTATTCGAACAAGAATAAGAATCACAGATAGGAGAAAGGTAAAAATAGCCGTACCTATAATCCAATTTTGTAGGCGCAAGGAACTCTCCTCCATTTGCTGTAAAAAATAAGGCACACCAAAAATGATTTCTTCGGCTGAGAAGAAAAGTAACCCAAAAAGCAGGAATACCA
>CALISC010000058.1 GCA_938041945.1 uncultured Acholeplasmataceae bacterium
CGGTACTTTTGAAGTAGTTTCAACAGCTGGTGATAACAAACTAGGTGGTGACGACTTTGACCAAAAAATCGTTGACTACCTAATTGAAAAATTCAGACGAGAAACTGCGGTAGATTTATCTAAAGACCGCTCTGCTATGCAACGTCTAAAAGACGCGGCTGAAAAAGCCAAAAAAGACTTATCTGGCTTAACTCAAACACAAATTTCACTACCTTTCATTTCTATGGGACAATCCGGCCCTGTGCACTTGGAAGAAACTCTAACTCGCGCTAAGTTTGATGAGTTAACTCAAGACTTAGTTGAACGCGCTAAACTACCTGTACACCGTGCTCTTCAAGACGCAAAAATGACAAGCGCTGATATTCACCAAGTACTACTTGTTGGTGGTTCTACTCGAATTCCTGCAGTTCAAGAAATGGTTAAAAAAGAACTTGGCAAAGAACCAAACAAATCAGTCAACCCAGATGAAGTAGTGGCAATGGGAGCAGCCATTCAAGGTGGTGTGCTGGCTGGTGACGTAAAAGATGTACTACTGTTAGATGTAACTCCACTTTCTTTAGGTATCGAAACTTTGGGTGGTCTATTTGAAAAAATCATTGAAAGAAATACTACAATTCCAACATCTAAATCAAAAGTTTTTTCAACTGCACAAGACAACCAACCAGGCGTGCTTATCCACGTCCTTCAAGGTGAACGTAAACTAGTTCACGACAATAAATCACTTGGTAGTTTTGCACTTGATGGCATCCCACCAGCACCTCGCGGAGTTCCACAAATTGAAGTTACTTTTGACATTGACGCCAACGGTATCGTGTCTGTAAAGGCCAAAGACCTTGGCACAAACAAAGAACAAGCGATTACTATTACTGGTGGTTCTGGGCTTTCTGAATCAGAAATTGAAAGGATGGTTAACGAGGCTAAAGAAAACGAAGAGGCTGACCGTAAACGAAAAGAGTTAATTGACCTTAAAAATGAAGCCGATTCAATGATTTATCAAACCGAAAAAGCGATTAAAGACCTTGGTGACAAAGTAGACGAAAAAGAAAAAATAGAAATAGAAACTGCTAAAAAAGACTTAGAAGAAGTCTTGAAAACAGAAAATTTTGCGGTAATTAAAGAAAAGAAAGAAGCGTTTGAAAAACTAGCACAAGCGATTGCCGTTAAAGCCTACCAGGCAAAACAAGGACAAACTAACGCAGATCAAGCCCAAAGCCAAACTAGCGAGAAAACTGAATCTGCAGACGTAAAAGACGCTGCTTTTAGCGATAAAAACTAATGGCGAGTAAACGCGATTACTACGAGATTTTAGGTGTATCTAAAACCGCTAGTGATGACGAAATTAAAAAAGCCTACCGCACTTTAGCCAAAAAATATCACCCAGATATTTCAAAAGAAAAAGACGCAGAAACTAAATTCAAAGAAGTTCAAGAAGCCTACCAAGTGCTTTCAGACTCTGCTAAGCGCCAAAACTACGACCAATATGGCACAGAAGACCCGACAAGCGGGTTTTCTGGCCAAGATTTCTCGGGTTTTCAAGGCTTTGCAGGTGGTTTTTCTGACTTTTTTGGCGACATTAAAGATTTCTTTCAATCCTTTACTGGTGGAGGTTCTAGCCGTCAAAGTGCAAGCAAAGAAGGCACAGACCTTCAGACCACCTTTAAACTAAGTTTTGAAGAAGCAGCACTCGGCACGCAAATTAAAATCAAAGTTCAGCGTTTAAAAAAATGCGAGACTTGCGCAGGAACCGGCAGCCTAGATAAATCAGCGCCTGTCAAATGTAGTGTTTGTCAGGGAAACGGAAGAACTTATCAGGTTAGAAACTCTATTTTTGGCCAAATTCAAGAAGAGCAAATTTGTGCGAAGTGTAGTGGTACCGGAACAACAGTTTCAAATGCTTGTCGCGCATGTTCTGGTCAATCTAGAACGAAAGTCTACGAAACCATTACTATTAACGTACCAAGTGGTGTTGAAAACGGCGATGTGCTTAGAGTTAAAGGAAGCGGTAATGATGGCGCTTTTAACTCAAGAAGTGGTGATCTTTTAATTGAGTTTTATGTTGCTGAATCTAAATTTTTTGTGCGCAAAAATCTGGATATCTTTGCACCGCTTACCTTAACTTTTGCGGAAGCCGCACTAGGCGCCGTAATTACAATTCAAACAATCCACGGCAATGTTGACTTAACGGTTCCCCCAGGAATTCAACCTGGTGCTTACTTAAAACTAACAGGCAAAGGGGTTCGCAGATCTGGCCGAATAGGTGATCACTTTGTTGAAATTAAAGTGCAAACCCCTGGTACCTTGTCTGTTGAACAAAAAGAACTATTTAAAAAACTAACTGAATTAGAATCTAGACAAAAGCGTTCTTTTCAAGATAGGGTAAAAAACTAGTCTTTTAAATAAAAGCCGAAACTATCTACAACTTGGTTGTTTTCAACAACTACAACTCCACCGTTTAAAAATCTTGCGGCATAACACTTTTCTTTGGTCAGCAACCAAACGATAGTTTTAATAAAATGAGAGTGGCAGATGACAAAACATGTGCCACTTTTTATTTGATTAACTTGGTTTAAAAAACTCTTGGCTCTCTTAAAAAGCATCTCGTCGTTTTCAAAATTGCGTCCAGTTTTTAGACTAGGAATTAAGGAAGTAGGAAGTCCTTCAAACTCCCCAAACTCACGCTCTAATACTTGAATTTCTGCAACTAAAGGTAAGTTTAATTTAAGTTCATTTTTTAAAAACACAGCAGTCTCATAGGCTCTTGAAAACGGAGAAACTAGCACTCTGTCTGGCCTCAACTTTCTTTGCTTTAAAAACTCAGCAGTGTTTTTTAGTTCGAAAAACCACTCAGGGTCTAAATGAGTGTCAACGTGTCCTTGAATTTTTAGCAAAGCGTTAGTTTTAGTTTTGCCGTGTCTAATAAATACTATTTTCATAAGTTTTTTCCTTTAATTTTGTTTTCCTTTAAAATCATAACAAACAAACACAAACATCGCCAATTTTTAAGTAATTTAACCTAATTTATACAAATATATTGGCGAAAATAAGTAAGAAAAGTTTTTAAGTAAAGAGATGATAACTATGAATATTTTAAATAAAGCCAAATTAACCTTAAGCGATACTATTCAAATTCTGCTTGCCAAGGATGAAACTGAATTAAACACAAACAAAGCACTTGCTGTAAAAATCGCCAAAAAAATTAACTTAAATCAACCTAATTACAATTTAACTAACCTAAATATAGATAATTTTTTGAAAACTAAACTGAAAGTCGCGAAAGACTTTCTTTTTTTGCTTGCCAAAAAATCTGAAAACAAATCAAAACAACTGAAAAGCCCTGTTGACTTTCAAAAAAGGTATGCAGGTCTTTTTTATGGACTTAAAACCGAGCATTTACTCTGTGTTTTTTTAGATTCTAAACTCAGAGTTATCAAAGATAAACTATTTACAAATGACAAGTCAGATAACTTAAAAATTCCAATTAAGCAAATTGTTTTACTTGCGGAGCAATATAAGTCAAGTCAAATAGTTTTAATTCACAATCATCCAAGTCAAGACCCTGAGCCTAGTCAAACTGACCTTGAAACTACCCAAATTACCAAAGAAGTTTTTAAGCATTTAGAGATTAAATTACTTGACCACTTGATATTTACAAATTCTTCCTGCACTTCTATTTTTGCTTATTTAAGGCGCTAAACTTGGTTTTGGTTCATTTAGTTTTTTCTTTGCTAAATCGCTAGGGTAAATGTTAAAATATTTGCGTATCGGCGTGTGTTTTAAACGCTTTTAAATGCACGCAAAATATATAAAAATAACGTGAAAAAGAGGATATTGATGGCTAATTTAAAGAATTATGACGAAAAATCCATACAAGTTTTAAAGGGTCTAGAAGCAGTTCGCAAACGCCCTGGTATGTACATCGGGTCAACCGACACAAGGGGTTTGCACCACTTAGTTTGGGAAATTTTTGACAACGCAGTAGACGAGGCTTTATCTGGTTTCGGAAACACTATTACCTTAACTGTACGTAAAGACAACTCAATTTGTGTAGAAGATGAAGGTCGTGGTATTCCTTATAAAAAACACGAGTCCGGTGTTTCAACGCTACAACTGATTTTTACAACTCTGCACGCAGGAGGTAAATTCTCAGACTCAGGCTACAAGGTTTCCGGTGGTCTACACGGCCTTGGTGGAGCCGTTGTAAATGCTCTTTCTTCTAAGTTCACAGTAACTTCCGCCAGAGACGGAAAAGTTTGTCAACAAACTTATTCTGATGGTGGCTCTAAAATTCAAAAAGACCAAATTATCGGAGAAAGCCGTAGAACTGGGACTAAAATTGAGTTTTGGCCAGATCCAAAAATTTTTCAAACTACTGCTTTTGTCTACGAGACAATTCGCGAGCGTATTCGCGAAGCGGCTTTTTTAATCAAAGGTCTAAAAGTAGTTTTAATTGATGAGCGTTCAAAAAAGCGCGAAGAGTTTGAATACGAAAACGGAATTAAAGAGTATGTTCAACTGCTTGCAGGCTCTAAAAAACCGCTTGGCCAAATCAAGACCTTTGCAGGTGAGCACTTTTCTGAAAACTGTAATCTACCAATTGAAATAGATTGTGCTTTTATGTACTTTGAAACTTATTCTGAAAACATCATTTCTTTTGTGAACAACATCCGCACTAAAGACGGCGGAACTCACGAAATTGGTTTTAAAACTGCCTTTACTCGGGCTTTTAATGAATACGCCCGTAAATACAACTTCTTAAAAGAAAAAGACGAAAACTTGGACGGCGTTGACTTAAGAGAAGGACTAATTGCCGTAATTTCTTTAAAAGTTCCAGAAAAACTTCTGCAGTTTGAAGGGCAAACTAAAGCAAAACTGGGAACACCTGAAGCCAGAACCGCGGTTGACCAGGTAGTTTACGAGAAATTAAGTTTCTTTCTTGAAGAAAACAAAAAACTTTCAGAAACCCTGCTAAACAAAGCACTGCTTGCCAAAAAAGCCCGAATTGCGGCAAGAAAAGCCCGAGAACAAGCCAGACAAGGTAAAACCTCTGCGAAAAAAGACTACGTACTTTCAGGCAAATTAACGCCTGCGCTTTCTAAAAAAGCCGAAGAGCGTGAACTTTTTTTAGTAGAAGGAGATTCGGCCGGAGGTTCTGCCAAACAAGGGCGCAATCGTCAATTTCAAGCGATTTTGCCACTACGCGGTAAAGTCCTAAACACAGAAAAAGCCAATGTTGAACAAATTCTTAAAAACGAAGAAATCCTGAACATCATACACGCAATTGGTGCAGACTTCGGCAATAAGTTTGACTTAAAAAAATCCAATTACCACAAAGTCATTATTATGACCGACGCCGACACAGACGGAGCGCACATCCAAATCCTATTACTTACCTTCTTCTTTAGATTCATGAAACCCCTAATAGAACACGGATATTTATACATTGCGAACCCCCCGCTTTATAAACTTTCTAACAAAACCAAAAAAATTTACTGCTGGTCAGACGAAGAGTTAATTAAAGCTCAAAGTGAAGGTAAATTCCAAATCCAGCGCTTCAAAGGTTTGGGTGAGATGAACTTTGACCAACTTTGGGAAACTACGATGAATCCAAATACCCGCAATATTATTCGCGTCAATGTCTCTGATTTTGAGGAGTCTGACCACCATGTCTCTGTTTTAATGGGAGATGAAGTTGCACCTCGCCGCGACTGGATTGAACAAAATGTGGACTTCAATGAAAACGACAACTTCTTGGCAATTAAAGAAAAAGGAATGCCGGAAGAGCCGCAACCAGAAGACGAATAGGTAAATTAGTTTATGCAGAAAATCAAACAAAAAATTGACGAATTCATAGATAAAAACATCACAGACTCCGCACTTAGCGAGATTTTTTCCGACCGTTTTGCTAGATACGCCAAATACATCATTCAAGACAGAGCAATCCCAGATGTCAGAGACGGCCTGAAACCAGTTCAACGAAGAATACTTTATGCAATGTATAAGATGGGAGTTTTTTCAGAAAAACCCTACCGTAAATCTGCGCGTATTACTGGTGAAGTTATGGGTAAATACCACCCACACGGAGACTCATCTATCTACGAGGCGATGGTTCGTATGTCTCAAGACTTTAAAATGAACATTCCGCTTATCGACATGCACGGAAACAACGGTTCAATTGATGGAGACAGCCCGGCGGCTATGCGTTATACCGAGGCTAGACTTGCTTACGCTGCTGAGACTA
>CALISC010000059.1 GCA_938041945.1 uncultured Acholeplasmataceae bacterium
TCAAAAATACTTCTTAATATTTAGTTTGATAAAGTAAAAAAAGATTTATTTGCATTATAAACTAAAAAAATCCGTTAAAATGCTCTTATAAGGCTTTTAAATTGAAATATTTTCAAACCATCAAACCCATATGTTTGTTGAGTATGCGTATTTTAATACAATATTATTGGAAAATGTATTTATTTCCATTTTCCTATATATGGAGGATATATATGAAAATTAACAGAAAAAATGGGTACTTAATATCTGGTTTGCTTATCCTAATTTTAACTTTAACAGCACTATTTTTACTTTTTTTATTTATTCATCCTGACGTTTATTTTTCTAAAGCCAGTGGTTTTTCCCAACACGATGGCGTTAAAGCAGGTAAAAATAAACTGCGTTTTGTGGTGCCAGAAACTGTTGATGTAACTAAATCTACTTTTATTTCTGTTAAGCAAAACTGGTTTACAACTAGCAGAATGGGCCAAATAACTGAAATCAAAGCCAAACCTAAAAAATACTTAGCACTAGATTTTACAGACCGCGAATACGATTCTGAAGTTTTTACAATCTACACTAAAAACTGGTTTGGAATTAAAAGAGAACATGATGTAATCGTAGATTACTCCAACTTTCTGCGTGTCTTTTTCTTAGAATCTCACGATGGAGCAGTTCCACGTAAACCGATAATTCTTCCTTACTCTAAATTACAAACTGAATACAAACATATTTACGAAGAACTTCATAAAATGAAGGGTTTTATGGCGTTTGGTAAAGATGGTATCGCAAGCGGACAACCTGTAAGCAAAGAAGATGTTTTTACTAAAGAAAACGCAAAAGGTCGTGCGTTTATCGTCAACAACAATACATATATTTCTTTAGTTTACGATTTTGTATTACCTGGTATTTTCAAAAACCAAACACAAAAAACCCAAGTTTACGACCTCGTTGAAAAAACAATTGGTAAAACTAAAACTCTTGACCCTGAAAAACAAGGACTTGAAATTAAGTTCAACACCCCACCTTTTTATATTTCTAAGTTCCTTGGCTGGTACTATATTGACCCAGCAGGTAATCGTGTAGACTTAAATCCAGGTCAAGAGTTTCAAATTCCGAAATGGGTAAAATCTGAACTTAGACTAATTGCTAAATACGACATCACTACAGATACTAACAAGATAGGGCCAGAACTAGACAAACAAGGGCTAGTTGCGATTTCATACTTTGATGGCATTGAAAGAGTATTTTTTGATATTGTTAAAAAAGGAAGCCCACTAAAAGAACATTTTTATCAAAAAGAAGGGTATGCTTATGCTGGTTGGTATAAGGACAGTGCGTTAACTGAAAAAGTAGACTTTACTAAGGAACTTGCGAATACTCACACCGTACTTTACTTAAAATCAATTAAGCAAAATCAACCAAAACCAGAGAAACCAATTAAATATCACACTGTAAACTTTATTACACCAAGCGATGCTAATCAATTGTTGCCAACAAAGCGAGCTCACGGTCAAAAATTAGAAACTAATTACTTAACTTCATCAATTGTGACTGCACTTGATGCAAATGGAGATTTACTTGAACTGGATTACTGGAATTTAGTAGACCCAGTTACTGGCACTAGAACTAGATTTAATTTTAATACTCCAATTACTGAAGACATCACACTTGAAGCCGTGATGCGAAAAAGAGTTTTGCCAACAACTAAATACATAATTAAAAAATATTTTGAATCTGTTGATCAAACAGGTAATTTTGTTGAAGATAAATCAAAAGAAGAAGTAGTAGATGGCCAAACTCCGGGACAAGAAGTTGAGTTGTCGCCAACTCAAACCAATTCGCCTTATGGCTTTACTTTAGACAGTTCTAGCGTTTTAAAAAAGAAAATCAAAAAAGATGGAACTACAGTATTCGAACTTAAATACAAGAGAAATCGCTACAAAGTTGACTTTGAAGTCAACTATAATGGCAATCACTTTAAAGGAGTTACTACTTCTAGTGAACCTAGCCAGACTGTTGTGTATGAAGGTAAGTTAACTAGACCAACAAATCCTGCTATTACTAAAGCAGGGTATACCTATACCTTTAAACATTGGCAACTTAAAGATGAGATGGGTAATGTTTATAAAGAAGTTAGTGAGTTTGATTTCAACACTAAAATCACTAAAAACACAACTTTAGTTGCTTATTTTGAAGAAAAAGTCGACAATGTAAACTACACAATCAAGCACATCTACAAAGGTTTTGGTTCAATTCAAGATATTGTAGAAGTCGAAGTTAAACAAGCGCAAGTTGGCTCTCAAGTTACCGTAACTGAAGCAGATGCCCGCATAAAAGAAGGTTTTGAAGTTCAGTCAACAAGCGAAACTAAAACGATTAACACAAACGGGCAAACTGTTTTTACTTTAACTTATGAAAGAAAAACTTACACAGTTGAGTATGACTATAATGGAGGCAGTTTAAACGGAGAAAACAAGAAAGCTGAAACTTATAAATTTGAAGAAAATTTAAGAGATATTGAACATCCTAAAAAAACAGACCCAAGTCAAATTAAAACTTACACTTTTGCTGGTTGGCAAAACACAGAAACTGGTGAAATTGTAGATTTTTCTCAAAACTTTAAAGTCACCAAAAATCTAAACCTTAAAGCAACATGGACTGAAGCAACCGCCACCCGTCCTGTTTACCTTAAAATGATTTGGGAAAAGATAAGCGAACAAACAGACACAGTTGTAGAAAGGCAACTTGCCAAACAAAGAGAAATTGGCGATACTGCGAAGTTTTCAGATCAAGATGTCAAAGATATCTTAAATCAGTATCTTGCCAATAACCCTCGTCCTTATCATCAAACTAACTTTGACACGGCTAACTCTACAACAGAAGTTAGAATAACCACTTCTTTAGACAAACACTATATAACAGTTTACTTTAAAGCAAAAACTTACACAGTTGAGTTTGACAGAACTGGTTTAGTTCCAGCGTCTGTCGCACCAGAACTTAGACAAACACTTACCTTAAAACATTCGCAAACTGTGCCGCGTGATTTGATTGCAAAAATGAAGTTAGTCCAAAAGCAACAAACTGTTACAAGCGACTATGTATTTGACAAACTAGTTGAAACTACAACTGGTCAAGACTTTAATGAAAACTTTGCCTACAATCAAAACATTAAAATCAAACCAGAGTTCACAGAAAAAGACGCAGAAGCCACAATAACTCCTAAACTATCTGCTGCAGATGCAGATAAGGCAGACGCAAGTGCCTGGAGACCGCAAAATGGTAAAGTCGGCACTAAGTTTAACTTCAATCCACTGCAAAGTGTAAAAAAAGGCTGGAAGTTTATAGGTTGGGCTAAAGTAGAAGGAAACCCTGCTGAGACAATTTACTTTGAACGTGGCACTAAAGAGGTTTGGGCTGTATTTGAGCCTGCTGAAACACAATATACAATCCGCCACGTCTTTAAAGGAATTGAAAAAGACAATATACCAGACGAGATAAAAACAACTGTTAATACCGCTAAAACGAATTCAGTAGTCCAACTAAACAACTCTCATGAATACAATAGTTACAACAAAAACGGGTTTGTTGCCCAACTTCCACCACAAAGCGAAATAATTAGGGCAGATGGTTCTACTGTTTTTGAAATAATTTACCAACGCCGTGAATTTGATATCGACTTCATAGTTAATTACAAAAACCAATTTAATGGCACTGTTTCACCGGCTCCACAAACCCAAAAAGTTAAGTATGAAGGAAAGGTTGAACAGCCTCAAGTCCCAACTATTTCAAGACACGGCAGAACTTATGAGTTTATTCATTGGCAAACCGAAGTTTCAATGAATGGAACCTACTCAGAACAAAACGCTTATGATTTTTTAAGCAAGGTAACTAATAATCTTACCTTAGTTGCGTACTTTAAAGAAACAATTGAAACAGTTCGCTATAAAGTTGTCCATAAATTAGAAAAACAAGGCAAATACAGCTCTCTAGATGGTAAATACGATGAAGTTACTGAAATTATTTCAAATCAAAAAGTAGAAGAAGGTGCAACTTACCGCGATTACTATGCACTTGACTCTAATTTATATGAAAAAGACACAACACACCCAGATAATGTGCTATATGCTCAGCTTACAGCAGGCGACAACACAACAGAGGTTCGCCAATACTATAAGTTAAAAGAAATTAGTGTTGAATTTAAGAAAACTGAAGGTATTAAAAACTTTAAAACTGCAGATACTATTAAAGTTAAAAAAACTAGAAGAATTACATTACCAGAATACGAACTAAAAGATAATTATAAATTTATCGGTTGGAGTTTATCTGAAACTGCTGCTGTTGAAAGTGAGTTTATTGCAGGTGATAGCAATATGCAAATATTTGCACAAACTGATATAGATGATAGAAAAATCACCTACACGATTAGAACTCAAAAGACAGACGGTGAGTTTGATGAAAAAACAGAAACTGTATACGAAAAAATTGGCAAGACACATTATGTATCTTATAAAAACCCAGACGAGACTACATATAAAAACCCTATATTTAGTCGTAGAAGTTTAGTTGTTAACATTGATGAAGAACAAAACAAGGTAGTCGTTCGGTTTAACCGTATAACTCACACAGTTGACTACATGGTTATCGGACATTCAAGCCGCATTCCAGATAAAACATTTTTACATGGTGCTGAACACGGCGAAATTGACGATAGTAAATTTAAAGCAGAAGAACTGTTAATTGTCAAAATAGAATTAGATGATGTTTTAAAAACTAAAGAAGAAATTAAGAGTTTAAAAGTTATAAAAAACCATAGGATAAAACTTTACATAGATGAACTTACTAGAAATGTTGGTAAATACCCGCAAACAGAAATTCGCAATCCAAATGACATTCAGCCTGTTAAAGAAGATGAACGCGAACTTAAATTTAAACCAAAAGACAAAGAATTCACTCTTAAATTTAAACGCCACTACTTTAAAGACTCTGAAAATAATATGTATGAAAAATACAACGGTAAATACTATAAAATTGAAGATGTTGTGTTTGTAAAAATTCCAAAGAGAGATACTTGGATTACTAGACGCATTTTAGATTTTACCCCGTTCAATATCAATTATCGTAATTATCCTGGCAACAATCATGTAAAAAACTCTATATTTAAGTCAATGGTTGAAGAAATTGGTAAAATTTTAAATGTAGAAACTTTTATGCCAACGTATGACGATGGGGAATTTAGTGTCAAACCTACATATGATGCTGGTTTGTACAAAAAACTAATAAAAGAAGCAACCGATTATGCTAGAGCAGTTAATAGGCAATACACAGAAGAGGTTAGTATGTATCGTGGAGTTGATTTATCTAATTTTGGAGATAATAAAACTGATTATCCGTGGTATAGGCAGGTATTTGAAAATAATTGGTGGGTTGCTTCAGAAAACAAAGAATATCATAGTGGCTTAGCCAGAGCAATTATTCACAGCTACTCAAATTATTCTTCTATGTATGCTGTGTATGGTGTTGTAGTTTGCATTAGGTAGTGCCATATTATTTTTTCGGTTCTATAAACTTTTTAAGGGATAACTCCAAGACCTTTAAGGAAGCAAACCTTAAGGGTCTTTTTATTTGCAAGAAAAGTGCAAAGTGTGGCTAAAAAATATTTAAAAATCTAGTCTATAAACTTTTTAAGACTGACTACATTTGAAAATGTTTTTACGGTTAACTTTAAAACAGCTGTGAATTTGCCTCAAACTTTTTAGATAGCCAAGAGTCATGAGCAGTGTTGGCATGGATGTGTTCGTATTTTTATGTAAAATTACATAAAATTACGGATAAAAATAAATGCTATTTTTTGATTAAATAGCGATATTTCAGTTAAATTTGAGTATAAAAATCCATAGTTTTAATTTTATATCCGTAAAAATATGTTTTATTATATAAAATTACGGATGAAAACAAAAGTTTGTTATAATTTGTGTGTAGGTGGATTATGGAAATTAAAAGAGATTTTTACTTAAATAAATTGATTGAAAAGAAATGGAACGGACGAATTAAAATAATCACAGGTCTACGCCGTGTTGGCAAAAGTTATTTACTTTTCAATTTATTTAAAAATCATTTACTTAAAGAAAAAATTGAAGAAGACCAAATAATAACCTTTGCTTTTGACAACGCCGAAGACCTAAGACTGCTAGAAAGATATTTGCCTGAACAAAAAACTCTGCTTGGTAAGCAAGGAAACACTTATT
>CALISC010000060.1 GCA_938041945.1 uncultured Acholeplasmataceae bacterium
AGATTCTTTTGCTTTTTTTACAGTTTTTTCTGTAGATTTTGTTTCTTTTGGCATCTAAACTCTATTTCGCTAACGCTTTTTTAGCCTTATCGCAAAGTTCACTAAACGCTTTTTGGTCTGAGTTTGCAAGTTCTGCTAAAACTTTGCGGTTAATTTCAATTTTAGCAAGTTCAAGACCATGGATGAATTTTGAGTATTTTAAATCGTTAAGTGCGCAGGCTGCGTTGATACGAGTAATCCAAAGTTTACGAAATTCTCTTTTTCTTTGTTTACGGTCTCTAAATTGGTAGCGTAGTGAACGCATTACTTGTTCATGCGCTGTTTTGTAAAGTGCGTGTTTTGAACCAAAGTAGCCTTTTGCTAGTTTCAAAACTTTATTGTGGCGTGCTTTAGTAGTTTTTGAATTTTTAACTCTTGCCATGTTTGTGTTCTCCTTAAATAATAATTTTTAATTTGGTCTATAAGTAAGTTAGTTTTAAAAACTAACGAAGCCCTGCTACAAGTTGTTTAATTCTTCTTTCGTCTGATTTTGAAACTTGTGCGCCTTTTCTTAAATGAACTGTTTGTTTGTGAGTTTTGTGGGCAGATAAATGGCTGCGGAAAGCACAACCTCTTAAGATTTTCCCTGTTTTTGAAATTTTTACTCTTTTTTTAAGACCAGAGTGATTTTTTTGTTTTGGCATATTGATACTCCTTATTTATTTTCTTTTTTTGCCGGGGCGATGGTTGCAATTAAACTGCGTTTATCCATTTTTGGTTGGGCTTCAACCACGCATTCATCGCCAAGTTCTTGAATAAACTTTTGCATGACTTCCATACCAAGTTCAATTCGTTGAATCATTCTACCGCGGAAACGCATAGAAATTTTGACTTTATTACCTGCTTTAAAGAAACGTCTGGCGTGTTTTAATTTGGTGTTAATATCATTAACGTCAATAACTGGCGACAGTCTGATTTCTTTAATTTCTATGATAGTTTGATTTTTTTTCTGTTCTTTTTCCCTTTTTAGTTTG
>CALISC010000061.1 GCA_938041945.1 uncultured Acholeplasmataceae bacterium
GATATTTTAAACTTCATTTGTTGTGAGATTATTTACGCAACAAAAATACGATAAGTTTTTTATTTTATGAATTTATAGGCAAAATATTAGCTTTGTTTATGAGCATTATTCGCAAAATAAATGTAACTTTGCAAACATACATAAACTGTATATTTTAGTTTAATCATATAAATATAAATTAGCTATGTTAATTGAAAAAGTTCACGCAAGAGAAATTCTTGACTCAAGAGGTAACCCTACTGTAGAGGTTGAAGTAACTACAGACTCAGGCGCGTTTGGTCGTGCTCTTGTTCCATCTGGTGCATCTACAGGTGCACACGAAGCAGTTGAGCTTAGAGATGGAGATAAAAAACGTTTTCTTGGAAGAGGTGTGTTAAAAGCAGTTGCTAACGTTAACGAAAAAATCGCACCCGAACTGATTGGTCTATCTTGTCTTGACCAAATGGCAATTGACCAAACAATGCTTGATTTAGACGGAACTCCAAATAAAGCAAATCTTGGTGCTAACGCAATCCTTGCAGTTTCCATGGCAACTTGCCGTGCTGCTGCTGACTTTCTTGGTCTAGACTTACACTCATACCTTGGAACTTTCTTTGCACATACTTTGCCAGTACCAATGCTAAACATCTTAAACGGTGGTGCACATGCTGATAGTAACGTTGATTTCCAAGAGTTCATGATTATTCCTGCTGGTTTCAAAACTTTCAAAGAAGCAATCGTTTGTGCTGCCGAAGTTTACCACAACCTAAAAGCAGTACTTAAGAAAAAAGGTCTTGCAACTGGTGGCGGAGATGAAGGTGGATTTGCACCAAACCTAGAGTCAAACGCTGCTGCTTTTGACTTAATTGTGGAAGCAATCAAACAAGCTGGCTACAAACCAGGTAAAGATGTATTTTTAGCTATCGACGCCGCTTCTTCTGAGTTCTACGATGAGGCTAAAAAACGCTATGTTTTCAAAGCAACTGGCGAAGAACTAACTTCAGATCAATTAGTAGACTTCTACGTTTCTCTAGTTGAAAAATACCCACTAATTTCAATTGAAGATGGTTTATTTGAAGACGATTGGGCTGGTTGGAAAAAACTAACTGAAAAACTTGGTGACAAAATCCAATTAGTCGGCGATGACTTATTTGTAACTAATGAAAAACGTCTAGCTCAAGGTATTGAAAAAGGTGTTGCTAACTCTATTTTAGTCAAAGTTAACCAAATCGGTTCTATTACTGAAACTTACCGTACTATTGAACTTGCTAAACGCTCAGGCTACACCACAGTAATTAGCCACCGCAGTGGTGAAACCGAGGATACTTTTATTGCTGATTTAGCAGTTGCTTTAAACGCTGGTCAAATCAAAACAGGTTCTATGTCTAGAACTGACCGTATTGCTAAATACAACCAACTAATTCGTCTTGAAGAACTACTTGGCGACCAAGCAGTTTACCCAGGACTGGCAGCATTTCCTAAACTAAAAAAATAAATTTAGTTTAATATTTAAATACACATAAAAATTTAAGTTAAAAGCCCTTTGTTTTGCACAAAGGGGCTTTTAATTGTCAAAATAAGGTTAAAAATGAAAATTATCGCAAACAACAAAAAAGCATATTTTGACTTTGAAATCATTAAAACCTACGAAGCAGGTATCGTCTTAACTGGTTCTGAAGTCAAGGCTCTTCGCGCCGGTAAAGTCACGATGGCTGGCGCTTTTTGCGATATTACTAAACATTTAGAACTGTACTTGCGAGACATGAGAATTGGGTTCATCAAAGAAAATCTCGCTAAGTTTCAACACAAAGAAGTAAGTAGCCGTAAACTACTTTTACATAAAGCAGAAATTGTTCAAATTAAGCAAAAAGTTTTTGAAAAAGGTTTGACTTTAATTCCTTTAAAAATTTACTTTAGCCAGGCTCTTGTAAAAGTAGAAATCGGGTTGTGCCGTGGTAAAAACTTAAGAGATAAAAGACAAACCATTAAAGAACGTGACTTGAAACGTGAAAACGCAAAATTTAAACTAAAAGTTTAACAAAAGGTATTGAATTATGAAAAAACTTACAGGCAATCAAATCAGACAAATGTGGCTGGATTTCTTTAAATCAAAAGACCACTATGTATATAAATCAGTGTCGCTAATTCCCAAAAACGACAAAACTTTGCTGTGGATTAACTCAGGTGTAGCGTCGCTAAAACAATACTTTGACGGCACTATGATGCCACCATATCCAAGAATTACTAGTTCTCAAAAATGTATCCGTACTAACGATATTGAAAACGTGGGGCTAACTGCTAGACACCACACTTTTTTTGAGATGCTAGGTAACTTTTCTATTGGCAACTACTTTAAAAAAGAAGCGATTGCTTTTGCCTTTGAGTTAATGACTTCTCCTAAATGGTTTGGTTTTGACTTAAATAAACTTTATTTTACATATTATCCTCAAGACCTTGAAACTAAAGAAATTTGGCTAAGTTTAGGTGTTTCTGAAAGTAAGTTAGTGCCACTTGAATCAAACTTTTGGGAGATTGGCGAAGGACCTTGTGGGCCAAATACCGAAATAATTTATGATCGCGGAGAAAAATACGACCCGCGCGGAGAAGTGGCTTTAAGAAATGACTTAGAAACTGCGCGATATGTAGAACTTTGGAACATAGTTTTTTCATCTTTTAATGCAGAAACTGACAAAAAACGCGAAGACTACAAACCACTTCCACACAAAAACATTGATACCGGCGCTGGATTTGAGCGACTTTGCGCAATTATGCAAGATGTGGAAACAAACTACGACACGGACTTGTTTGCGCCAATTATGCGCGCAATTGAAGAACAGACTAACTACAAATACACAGGTCAAAAAGAGTTTAAAATTATTGCTGACCACTTAAAAACCGTGACTTTTGCGGTTTCAGATGGAGCCGTTGTTTCAAATGAAGGCAGAGGCTACGTGCTAAGAAGACTAATTCGCCGTGCTGTTAAAGCAGGACGTAGACTTGGCATGCAAAAACCTTTTATTTACCTGCTTGTGCCAAGTGTAATTGAGGCAATGGGTGAGTTTTACACTGACCTTAAAAATAGTGTTAAAGTTGTTCAAAACATCTTAAAACAAGAAGAAGAAAAGTTTTTAGAAACTATTGAAGCAGGTGAAAAAGAGTTTTTTAAACTTATTCAAATCAAAAAATCAATTTCCGGCGAAAGCGCATTTAAGTTATACGACACTTATGGCTTCCCGTTTGAGTTGACTAAAGAGTATGCTGATGAAAATGGTGTTAAAGTTGATGAAAAAGGTTTTCATGAGTTTCTTGCAAAACAAAAAGAGCTTTCTCGCTCTGCTCGCCAAAACTTTCAGTCAATGAAAGGACAAAACAAAGAGTTTTTAGAGTTTAGCGAAAAGTCTGAGTTTATAGGATACGAAAACTTATCGTCTCAATCTAGAGTAATTAAAGTTTTTAAAGAAGGAATTGTTCTAGATAAAACTCCTTTCTTTGCAGAAACCGGAGGTCAAGTTTCTGACCTTGGAACCATTGAAAAAGCAGAGGTTAAAGGTATGCTTAGACTGCCGTTTGGCCAACACTTGCATATTGTTGAATCTCAGTTTAAAGAAGGTGAAGTTGTGAAATGCCAAGTTGATGAAACACACCGCACACCTACTATGTATAACCACAGTGCAACTCACTTAATTCACAGAGCCTTGAAAGATGTGCTTGGAGACTATGTTAATCAAAGAGGTTCAAAAGTTTGTGCGCCTTACTTAAGGTTTGATTTTAACTGTTACAACTTTCCGAAAGACGAAGAACTTTTGAAAGCAGAAAAAATTGTTAAAGAAAAAATTAAAAAAGGTCTGAAAGTTAAGTATGAATACACTG
>CALISC010000062.1 GCA_938041945.1 uncultured Acholeplasmataceae bacterium
TAAAGAATTCCCAGCCACATCCACTATATAAAAATTCATAAAATTGCATATAATCTGCGAAAAGCACAAATTTGGCGCAATTTAAGCCTAAATTTGCGCTTTTTTATTTTCAAATCCTTGATTTTTAGTATGTTTTTCAATATAATATTATAGAGTAATACACTAATATAAAAAAGGAGAAAATTATGCCAGTACCTAAAGAAATATTAGCAGTAGAAAGACCGAAAAGCACAAGAGTAAAAGCATTCGGAAATAGATATCTAGTTATCAAAAGAACATCTAAAATTAAGAACGGAAAACCCTATCCAGTTGAGCTTGGAACAATCGGCGAAATTGTAGATGGAAAATATGTTGAAATTAGAAAAGAACCTAAAAAAAGAATGAATCAAGTTGACATAAAATCTTATGGTCCATACGCTCTCTTTAATAAAAACTGTTTTAGTCTTTTTGAAGACTTAGCAGCAGTTTTTGATATCGATGTAGCAAAAAGAATCTATGTCATAGCAATGATGAGAGCAATTGACAGAAAAATCACTAACCAAGAAATTGGCTTTACTTATAGCCAATCTTTTCTTTCAGAAATTTTTCCAGACCTTTCGTTAAGTGAAAACACAATTTCAAAACTGCTAGTTAAGATTGGCCAAGAATATAGATATATTCATCGTTTTATTGAAAGAAGAACAAAACAATTTGAAGGAAAACAACAAGTAATTGACGGTACACTAGTAGACAACAATTCAATTGAAAATAACTTTTCTGAGTTTTCAAGAAAAGCTAAAACTAAAGGTTCAAAAGAATTAACTTTAGTTTATTCTTTTGATATAGACAGCAAAGAGCCTGTCGCTATGAAAACATATCCTGGCAATATGCTAGATTCTCGCTCAATTGATGACTTTTTGACATCTTTTGATGTAAAAAATGGCTTAATCGTGATGGATAAAGGCTTTTACACGAAAGCAAACATTGAAAAGTTTAAGCGAAAAAATACACTTTCATACATCATTCCGCTTAGAAATTCAGCAAGGGTTTTAAAAGATTTAGACATTTTTGGCAAGATTAACAAACCACTTAAAAAGTACGATGAACCTGTGCTTTTTTACAAAACTAAAACAGACAACAACACATATCTATATGCATATAAAAACTTAAAATCTGAATACGAACAAAAACTCGGTTATCTTATTTCAAACGAAAAACGAGATACTTTTGACGAGCAAAAGTATCTCGATAGAGAAGGTCAGTTTGGCGCAATAGTGCTTGAATCTAACATAGATTTAACACCATTGGAAGTTTATTTAGCATACTCAAAACGTTGGGAAATTGAAACAATGTTTAAAATGATGAAAGAAATTATCAGTTTAGATACAGTAAATGTACACAGTGATTACAGTGTCATAGCAACTGAGTTTATAAACTACATTTCAGTCATTATGGCACAAAAAGTAAAACAGGTTTTAAGAACCACAAAGATGATGGTTAAAACAAAAAAAGCAGAGACAAAAACGGTGGCGGAAACCTACTCATTCAGACTAGTTATTAAGTATCTTTCTAAGATGTATAAAACTAGAGTTGGTGATAGTAAAAATTGGGTTACTTCAGTACTGCTTAAATACACAGAGGAACTAGCAATCGTTTTGGGTATATAGTGGTAGAAATTGGGAATTCTTTA
>CALISC010000063.1 GCA_938041945.1 uncultured Acholeplasmataceae bacterium
CGTGTCTAGTTTTAAAATAAAATCCTTAATAGATACCACACCAAGTGGGCGCACACCCTGTGTGATAAACTCTTTGGCAAGTTCAATAGAAGTTAAACTTCTGTCTGGTTTTATAGTAACCTCGGTAGTCACAACTGTTAAGTTTTTAATCTTAATAATTTCTTCAACCATCTTGTTGTAGTTTTTGTCTTTCATACAAGACATTACAAGTAACACAGATGAACCTTGCGGCAAAGTATCCCTGATAAACTGAGAAAGTTCTTTAAAAGCGTTGACATTATGCGCTCCGTCTATCATGACGTTTTCCTTAATAAACTCATATCTACCTTGATATTTAGTCTCACGCACCGCGTCTACGTTTTTATCAAAATCAGTTTTAATAACTTCGCGTTCATTTAAGTGTTTTAACACATTCAGTGCTAAGAAAGAGTTTTGAATTTGCACGCGACCTCTGGCCTCTAACTTAACTAATCTGCCACCATACTCATAACTGCAAACATTGATACCAACATTGGCTTTATTGATTTCTTTTAAGTTAACTATTTCTAACTTAGCATTGCGTTCTTTGCATTTTTCATGCAAATAATTTTCAAGCGCCTTGCCAAGTGGCAAGGCAACTGCTAGGCCGTTTTCACGAATAGCATCGGCTTTATGCTCTAAAATAACACGGCGGTTTTTTCCTAAAAACTTAGTGTGATCCAAATCTACTCTGGTAATTACAGTTGCTAGTTTATTTTTAGTTGCGTTAGTAGCGTCGTCTCTACCACCTAGTCCTGCCTCTACTACTGCATAGTCTATTTTGTTTTTAGCAAAATGAATTAAAGTAATTAAGTATTCAAGTTCAAAACGAGAAATTTCTACACCATTGTGGTCAGAAATATTGATCAAGTGCATCAAGACATTTAATATTAGATAAATTTCTGAAAAAGTAATTTCTTTGCCGGAAATTGAAATTGAGTCAGTTAAACTTTTCACGTAAGGCGACTGAAACAACCCTACTTTGTAGCCATTTCGCTCAAGGGCTTTAGAAATGTAAAGTGAAGTGCTGCCTTTGCCATTGGTACCAACTACGTGAATATAGGGAATTTGATTTAAGAACTCTAGGTTCTTTAAAAAATGATTCATGCGGTCAAGTCCCATATTAAAATCGGCTCTAGTTTCAAGGTAATCCAGCACGTATTTTTTGGAAACTTTTTCAGCAAGTGTTTTAATTGAAGTTTTCTTTTCTGGATCTAGTTTTTCGGACTCTATTTTGCAAAGTAAGTTTAAGTGAATAGGGTCAGTTAATCTAACCGTGTTTGGCAGTTTAAAGGTAGGTAAATTAAAAATAATGTCGTCTGCGTAAATAAAATTAAGTTCCAGCCAAGTTAAGTTTTTAAACTCACCGCTTTCTGCTTTACCTTTTAGTTGGTTTAAGAAAATAAAGAATTGTAGCGGAGTTAAAGCAGTCTCTAAAACATAGGCCAAAGCAAAGTTATGCTTAGGTTGTTCAAAATTAGCAGGAGTGACTTTGACAGCAGGAGACTTGGAAATTATTTTAAAGTTATTGGCCAGAAAAATAGACTCAAGTTCTTGAGTTTTTTTCTCAGCATCAATAAAATCAAGTTGCACAGTAATATAGGCTTTCATTTGACCTCCCAAGAGTTGCAATTAACAAATGTATCTTATCCTTACAAAAGGGCTTTAGCAACTTGTTAGATTATACAATAGTGTAAGTTAAAAGAAAAGACCAAAAATGAACTTTTTGGTCTTATTTAAGTCAACTTATGCTAAAGATCTTTGATTTATAGCGTTAATTTAAAGTTAAAAATGTGTTTTAGAACTTAGATAGGTATACAACTTCTTTTTTGAATGCTAAAACTGTAATTTAGTTGCTTTAATTGTTTATTTAAGACTGTTTATTTTTTTAAATGCATCTAGTGTATTTTTAAGAAGTGAAACTACGGTAAGCGGTCCAACACCACCTGGAACCGGTGTTAAGTGGTCGGCAACATTAGCAACTGAACTAAAGTCAACATCGCCAACAATTTTTCCGTTAACTTTGTTGATACCAACATCAATTACTACTGAACCTGTTTTAACCATACTCCCTTTAATAAAATTAGGAATACCAACTGCCACTACTAAAATATCTGCGTTTTTCGTGAAAAACTCTAAATTCTTAGTGTGGCTGTGGCAAACTGTGACAGTTGCATTTCTGTCTTGCAAAATTTTGGCAACAGGTTGACCAACGATTAAACTACGTCCAACCACAACACAGTTTTTACCTTTAATTTCAGTACCAGTACTTTCAATTAACACAAGTATGCCACTAGCAGTAGCAGGTAGAAACCCTGCTCTGCCTTCAAAAAGCAGGCCTTGTGAAAACAAACCAAAGCCGTCTACATCTTTTTCTTTAGCAACAGCGTCTAGTATTTTGAACTTATTAAAGCCTTTTGGTAAAGGAAGTTGGACAATAATTCCTGAAAATCTAGGATCTTGATTTAACTTTTGAATTTTGGCAATAACTTTGCTTTCAGGTTCAGTTTCAGAAAAAGAAAAAAGAGTTGCTAGAAAACCTAGTTCTTGTGCTGTTTTGATTTTTTTCTGAACATAAATCTCTGAAGCATGATCTTCGCCAACTAATACAATTGCCAAACCTGGCACTAAATTAGTTTGTTTTTTTAATTGTTCAACTTCTGACTTAAGTTGTTGTTTGCTTTCATTTGCAATTTTAATTCCGTCAATTATCTGCATTTTCAGCCTCCTTTTCAAGGTGCTCTAAAAATAAAATAGTTTCTTTAGTCCAATCTGCTAATTTGTCTATCTTTAAATACACAATCGTAGAGTTTAAAGTGGACTTTAAGTGGATATTTTGGTTTTTAACACAAAATGCCAAGACTGGTTTTTTAGACATTATAGCATTTGGATTGACTTTAAATTCTATGCCTACTTCTTTATTTGCAAGTGAGATATTTAAAATACCAAGTCTTTGTCTTAGATTTTTTAAAACTACTGAGTACACATAGTTTTGCTCAGAACCTGGAACTACACCAAAAATATCTTTAAACTCAGCAAGCAAGGTTTCTGCTTCTTTAAAAGAAGTTAGTCTCGCGATTTTTTTGTGATAAGCAATCCTTAAGTTTTCGCTTTCTATGTAAGTTTTGTCAATGGATTGTGAGTAAAAAGAAGTTTTTGTGCCTGTTTCTTCAAACGCAGGTTTACCAGTTAACTGTTCAGAAATTAACTTTAGATACATTTGTGTACCCACGCTTTCAATAAACCCAGACTGTTCTTTGCCAAAAATATTGCCACCCCCTCTAATTGAAAGGTCTTCTAAAGATATAGCAAACCCAGAACCAAGATTAACAAAGCGCTTAATTGCGCTTAGCCGTTTTTTAGCATCATCTGTAATTTCCTTGTCGTTTTGGTAAGTAAAGTAAGCATAGGCTATTTTATCACTTCTGCCGACTCGGCCTCTGAGTTGATAAAGTTGTGCTAACCCTAAGTGGTCAGCACGCTCTACAATTAAAGTATTGGCGTTGGCTATGTCAATACCGGCCTCAATAATAGTAGTGGTTAAAAGTACATCTATTTTGTGCTCAACAAAATCACTTAGAATGTTTTCTATTTCTGCTTTATTTAACTTGCTGTGCACGTATGCTATTTTGGCTTCCGGAACTTGTGATTTTAAGGTTTCTAACTTTTGTTTAATTTTGGCAATATCGTTAAAAAGATAAAAAACTTGGCCTGCTCTAGAAAGTTCTCTTTGAATGATTTCTTTGACAATTAAGTCTTCGTGCGGAAGTACATAGGTTTGAACTGGATATCGGTTATTAGGTGGAGTTTCAATTAAAGAGTAGGACTTCAGACCAGACAAAGTTTGTTCAAGAGTTCTAGGAATTGGAGTTGCTGATAAGTAAAGTGTGTCTACATTTAAAGTTAGTTCTTTAATTTTTTCTTTGTCAATCACACCAAAGCGTTGTTCTTCGTCAATTATAAGTAAACCTAGGTTCTTGAATTTAATATCTTTAGAAAGTAGACGATGGGTGCCAATTGCAATATCGTAAATTCCTGTACTAAGCCCATGTATGTATTTGGTTTGTTTGGTTTTTTCAACTAAACGAGAAAGCACAGCGACGTTTACCCCAAACTTAGTTAGTCTGGTTTTAAAAAGTTCAGTCTGTTGGCTAGCAAGTATAGTAGTTGGACAAATATAGGCAACTTGTTTTCCCGAAATTATGGCTCTGTAGGCTGCTCTAAGAGCAACCTCAGTTTTGCCAAAACCAACGTCGCCAATTATCAGTCTTTCCATTGGCACGGGTTTGGCCATGTCTGTAAAAACCGCTTGGATGGCGGTTTCCTGGTCTTTAGTTAACTGAAAGTTAAAGTCGTTTGCAAGTTCTTGCTCAAGTTCAGGCTCTCCTTTAATTTCAGCGCCTTTGGAATTATGTCTGGCTTCATATAAAGCAATTAAGCGACTGGCTACAGCCTTTGCGTTTTCATAGGCTTTTAATTTAGATGCTGTCCATTTTTTTGAACCCAGCACACTTAACTTAACATCTGCACCAGGTTTCGCGTATTTTAACACTAGGTTAATTTGTGAAACTGGGATATATACTTTTTCTGAGTTAGCATACTCAAGGAGCAAATAGTCTTTTTTAAATCCAGATATTGTGTTGGTAGTTAAACCAAGATACTTACCAATTCCGAAATTAACGTGCACAACATATTCGTTTATAGTAAGTTCATCAGGGTTTTCCAGTGTCTTGGCGTTACTAAGCAGCGCTTTATATCTAACCTTAGGTTTGGAGTTTGAGTTAAACAAAATATACGAAGAAAACACAGCAAGTTTTAAAAAAGGGTCTATGAAATTAAGGTGTGTGTCGTCTTTAACTAGCCAAACATTAACTTCCTTATTATCAAGGCTATTTGAAAACTTAATTTCTTTTTCTAAAAGAAAATCGGTAATTTGATTTTTTTCAGCTTCTGTTTTGTAGAGCAAAACTGTTTGGTAATTTTTTAAAATATCTTTATTGTAGATATAAAACTTTTCAAAGTTACCAGCGTAAAAATCTGACTCAAATACATATTTTTCACTTAAAAAAACATTAGTTTGAAACTCTAAAGTCGCTCTGCTAAGCGACTTTTCAAAGTCATATAGAAAATTGTTGGTAATTAAATTACTGCCGTTATAACTAGTTTTAAACTGAGCAAGGTCGTCTTGACGCTGAGTGTTGTTAATTAAGTATTTTTCTTTGTCTACAAATATCACTTCACTAGTATTGCCGAAACCAAAGATAGTGTTATTGCTTTCAGGAAAGAAACCTAAATACAGACCTAGAGAACCCAGTTCTGTTCTGTTAACTAAATTAAGCATATCTTTATTTAACTTTTCTTTTTCTTCCATAGACAAGTTTAAATTATTAAAGTAAGACTTGATTTTAGACATAGCCTGTTTTAACTCATCATCTGTGTAAAACAATTCAGTTGATGGAAAAAGAGAAATCGAATCAACTCTGGTTTTTGAAAGTTGAGTGTCTAGACTAAAAGTTTTAATTGTTTCAACTATGTCATCTGAAAAGTTTATTCTAATAGGATCTGTAAAACCAAGTGGAAAAATGTCAAAAATATCTCCACGAATTGAGTAAGTCTCGGGCGCGCTTAAAGTATACTCTTTTTGATATCCAAAAGTTATTAGTTTTTCTGCGAGCGTTTCCGGTTTTAACTCCATACCAGGTTTTATAAAAACCTGGTTTTCGTGGTATTTACTTACACTAAAAATTCTTTTAGTTAAAACCAGGTCATTAGAAACCACTATTTTTCTTTGGTCTTTTAAAAGTGCGTGAACAGTGTTTACGCGTTGACTTAAAAAGTCTTTTGAAGAAAAGGCCATAATTTGGGTAATCAGTTCATCTACCGGAAAAAACAAAACCTGCTCTGGGTCAAAGATATTGGAAAGATAGTCAAAATAAAGTTGGGCCTGATGTAGGTTCGGCAGAACCAAAAATACAGTCCCTTCAGTGTTTAAAAAGGTTTTAACAGTAAAAAATGCATTATAAGAAATGCACTCAGATACAGAGTGTTTGGCATTCTTATATGCATCTTTTAAAAAATTAAGGAGTTTTAAATCAAGCATTTATATTGTATTTAGAAGTTATTTTGTGAAAATCAACACCATAAATAAAAGCAAAAATTGCATCAACAGCAACAGGATAGACTTCTTTAGTTAAAATATCTTGTTCTACCTTAGAGAAATTAGCCAAAACATAGTCTTTCAAATCAACATCAACGTTTGGCTTACCACAGCCTATTTTTATTCTTTTATACTGATTAGTACCGAGAACTTCCTCAATACTTTTCAGTCCGTTATGTCCACCAGCAGAACCAGATTCTCTTATTCTAACTGAACCAAGAGGGAGATTAATGTCGTCAACTATTACCAAAATATCTACGGTTTCTACTTTAAAGTAGTTTTTAACTTTAATTAAAGCGTTTCCAGATAAGTTCATGTAAGTTGTGGGTTTGATAAAAACAACGTTTTCGTTGTTTATCTTTTCTTTTAACTCAAAACACTCAAATTTTGAGTTAAAAGTAAAATGCTTTTGAAGTTGCGCTTGAATTAAATCAAGTATTTGAAATCCGATGTTGTGTCTAGTTTTTTCATACTGCGCACCTGGATTTCCCAGTCCAACAATTAGTTTCATCTACTCTTCTATTTTTTGAAATACAGGGGTCACGGAAACATCGTTAATGATATTTAAAATTGCTTTACCAAGCATTTTACTCATAGTTAATTGCACAATTTTTGCAGACTCTTTAGCATCTTGTTGCAGAGGAATGGTATCTGCTACTATTACTTCTTTTAGACAAGAGTTATTGATTTTTTCAATTGCATTACCAGAAAAAATTGGGTGTGTTGCAATTGCGTATACTTCTTTGGCACCTGCTTTGCGTAGTGCTTCTGCGCCTGCCACTAAGGTACCAGCGGTATCAATAATGTCGTCAAGCAGGATACAAGTTTTGTCTTTAACGTCGCCAATGATGTTTAGAATTTCTGCAACATTTGCGCGTGGTCGGCGCTTGTCAATAATCGCAATTGGCGTTTCGTTTTTAAGTAATTTAGAGAAATTACGCGCACGCGCAGCCCCACCGTGGTCAGGTGAAACCACGACCACGTCTTTAAGTTTCTTTTTGTCCATGTGTGCAGCAAAAACAGCAGCTGCTGAGAAGTTGTCAATAGGAATGTCAAAAAACCCTTGGATTTGGGCAACATGCAAGTCAATGCAAATTAGTCTGTCAATGCCAGATTTTTCCAGTAGATTTGCTACTAGCTTTGCAGTAATTGGTAGTCTAGACTGGTCTTTTCTGTCTTGACGACAATATCCATAGTACGGCATAATCACAGAAATTGGTCCGACTGAGGCTCTTTTTAGCGAGTCTACAAAAATAAACAATTCCATTAAGTTTTCGTTAACTGGACGACAAGTTGGCTGAATAATAAAAGTATGACATGCTCGCACACTTTCGTCGGCTGACAGACAAACTTCGCCGTCTTGGAACTTCAGCGTATTTACTTTAGACAAAGGAATATTGGTGTATTTTGAAATTTTATCTGCAAGGTCTGGGTTTGCAGATAAGGTAAATAGTTTGATTTTTTTACCATTAATAATTGTTTCCATAATTAACCTTCTTATTTGTTTTTTTAGTTTAAAAAAATAAAAGTAGGTAGGCCCTACTTTTATTTTGGAAAATATATTAAATTAACTTATTTAGCTTGAACTTGAGTGTTGTATTCTTTTAATACAGCGTCTGTTAATTCTGCTCTAAATTCACTTACAATAGGGTGTGCAATGTCTCTGTTTTCACCAGTGTTAGTTTTGCGAGAAGGCATAGCGATAAATAGACCTGACTCTCCTTCAAGAACTTTTACACCGTGAACAACGAATACATCGTCGAACACAACTGAAGCAACTGCAAGAAGTTTTTGTGAATCTTCAAGAAGTTTAACTTGAACTTTGGTAATTTTCATACTTAATTTATATCTAGAAGCAATTTATGTAAGTATTTAGTGTTTGCTCCAGATTCCTTTCAAATATTTACTAAATACAAAATAATTATATAATATTTTTTTGAAAAATAAAGAGAAAAAACACACTACTAAGCCATTTTATGGCTTAATTTTAGTGTTTTTGAGTAAAAATACGGCTAAATTTTGGATTTTTGACAAGATTTTTGAAAAACTTAGGTTTTTCTGGTAGTTTAGTGATTTTTTAGTAGGTTATTTGGTTCTTCTTAATTTGAACCTCTAAATGAAATCCAGAGTCTATCTATTTCTTTTTTCATATTGTCTTCGTGTAAAAACAACTCATCTTTGTCGCCTTTTTGTGCGGTTAGTATTTCAAATAGATTTTCGTATTTCGGTTTAATTTGAATATCTGTTACTTTACCAGTTTCAAAAAACTTATCAATTTGTGCCTCTAGCATACGGAGATTTAAACTCTTGTCGGCTAAATCAAATGTATCCATTAACTGTTTTTTGTGAACTGATTTAAGCGGAGAAATATAGCCAATTTCATCTGCATTGTCTTTAGCATTTTCAAAATCCAGCATGAAGTTAATAAAGTCATAAGCGTTGTCTAAATTTGCGGTTTTCGGAATTTGCAGGCCGTCTATAAAAAAGTTAGTACCACTTTTGGGTTTCGCGAACTTAAGGTCTTGATTTACCTCACCGTCTTGGCCTTTAATGATGTTAAGAGCGTCTCCAGAATAGGCGTTAATTAAATCAAAAGTGCCATCTGCCATTGCGTCAAAAATCTCGTCGGTAATAAATCGCAGCTCTGGGTTGTTTTGAATAGAAGTTTTTAAAAAACCCATCGCCGAGTCAATTGCTGGATGGTTTTGTTTTTGGTTTTTGTCAGTATCTAAAAGCGGGTTCATCGTATAGCCAAGGTGTTTAAGTGCTACCATAAAGCCGTCTCTAGAGCTGTCATACATTGCCATTTTGGGGTATTTTTCTTTAGTTTGAAATATTCCCCAACCTAGATTTTCAACGTCTCGTTTAAGCTCTTCTGCGTTTTCTCCGGCTGTGTTGTAAAACAAACCAACATAACCCCAGAAATAAGGAATTGAGTAGTCCAGAAAATCAAATTCGGGGTCTGTGCTAATTTGTTTATTGTAGTCTTTAATTAGTCTGTAAATTTGCGGTGAAAAAATCTCTTCTTTTTTGTATTTAATGCGGCTCCAGTCAATTTTTTGAATGTAGCCTTTTTGCATCATTTGTACAGCAGCATAATCAGAAAGCACAGAAATGTCAAACTTATCTTCGTTTGAGATTTTTTGAACGGCTACCTCGTTGCTGGTGAAGTTAGAAAAAGCCAGTCCTTTTTTGTTTTGACGAGCAAAACGAGGAACCAATTCTTCGTCTGCAAAAAACTCATTTGGAATTAGTAGTTTAACTTTTTTACGGTTTACCACAAAGTTATAGATAACAAAAAAGAAAAACAAAAAAAGCAGTGAAAAGGAAATTAAATATTTAACTAATCTCGGCTTAAACATTGTGGCCAATTTCCTTTCTTTCTTTTCTGACTTTAATTAGTGCTGTTGCGTAGTCGTAAACCACTTTTATCATAATTACCAATATTATCAAAGTAGAAAGTGCATTAATTGAAGGGTTTAGTCCTCTTTTTAAGGTATATAGGTAAATTGAGATGTTTTGGATGTTTGAACTTCCTGACACAAAGTAAGAAATAATAAAGTCATCAAACGACATAGTAAAGGCAATAACCGCGCCTGCTTGTATACCTTCCTTGATTTGCGGAACTAATATTTTAAAAATTGCTGTAAAATATCCGCATCCTAAGTCATAGGCTGCGTCTAAAATGTTTTTATCTAAGGTCAAAATTTTGGGATAAACAGCAGCCAGCACAAAGGGAACCGAAAAGGCAATGTGAGCAACCAAGATTGAAAAGAAGCCTAGCGGGATTTTGAAAGCTGTAAAAAAGAAAAATAAAGAAAGCCCAAAAATAATGTCTGGCGAAATTATTGGGATATTGTTAAAAAAGAAAATAGTGTCTTTGCGTTTTTTTGAGAAATTCGCAATAGAAATTGCAGCCAGTGTGCCGATGATTGTAGAAATGATTGTAGAAATCACTGCAATAATTATGGTATATATAACCGCTTGGGTTAAGTTAGGGCGCAGAAACAACTCCTGGTACCACTTAACCGAGAAACCAGAAAGTTCCTTTAGTGATTTTTTTGAGTTAAAAGAAAAAATGATGACAAAAACTACTGGAATGTATATCAAAATAATAGCCAGTGTGACAAATATTTTTCTAAATATTAAACTTCTATTGTCTTTCATTCCACTTATACCTAATACGGTCAGCAACCTTAATTAGCAGTAAAATTGCAATCATAATCAACGAAAAAACAATCGCGATAGCCGAGCCAAAGCCAAAGCGTCCAGATTGTGTGATGTGCTGTTCAATAAAATTACCAATTAAATAACGGCCATTTCCCAAATATTTAGGAATTACCACACTGGTTGCTGCTGGCAAAAATACCAACAAAATGCCTGAAAACACACCTGGCAAACTTAGTGGCAAAACTACTGACTTAAAAGTTTTGAAGTTGTTAGCCCCAAGGTCGGCCGCTGCTTCTTTTAGTGAATTGTCCATTTTAGAAAGACTTGCGTAAATCGGTAAAACCATAAATGGTAAGAAAGAATAAACTAGACCTAAAACTATCGCTGAGTTAGTCCCAAGGATATTAAATGGCAGAATTTCTAACACTTGTTTAATTGAAAGCACTTTGATTAACATGTTGATCCACATTGGTGCAGTTATTAAACTCAAACACAAAACTTGAGCGCGTTTCTTTAAAAAAGTAATTGAGTAGGCCAAAGGATAGCCAATTAACAGGCAAATTAGCGTGGCAATTGCCGATAGTTTAATTGATGAGTACATCAATTTAGATGCGGTTTTGTCGGTAAAAATATTTGTGTAGTTTTCAAAAGTAAACTTAATTCGCTCAGTGCTAGCGTTGTCTTTAAAAGAATAGAGCACCATTAAAATAAAGGGGATGACAA
>CALISC010000064.1 GCA_938041945.1 uncultured Acholeplasmataceae bacterium
AGTTTCTTTTTGAAACAAAGAGGCAAAAGTGTCTAACTTGAGAGGAAGACATTCACGAAATTCATGAAACTGGCCGCTTAGAGCGAGTAGATCTGCAAAAAGGAGAAACTCCTGACTTTACAAAATTGGCTAAAGAAAATTCCATTAAACCGAAAAAAACTGTTGCTAAAAAAACTAACACAGAAAGCGAGGCTAAGTAAGTAAATGCAAGAACTTCAATTAACCGACCAAGAACAAGCAAGACGAGATAAAGTTTTAAAGTTAAAAGAACTGGGAATTGACCCTTTTGGCCACGCTTTTAAAACAAACTCGAATACCCAAGAAATATTTAAAAAATACCAAGATTTTTCTGGTGAAGATTTAGAAAAACTAAATAAAAAAGTCAAAATTGCCGGTCGCGTTGTTTTAAACCGTGCGCAAGGCAAAGCCGGTTTTATGCACATTCAAGACCGCTTTGGCAAAATCCAGTTGTATGTCCGCAAAGACAACATTGAAGAAAAGGATTTTCATGCCTGGAAGTTAACCGATCTTGGTGACTTTGTTGGAATTGACGGTGTAATTTTTAAAACTCACACCGGTGAACTTTCTGTCAGAGTCTCTAAATACACTTACTTGACTAAAGCATTAAAACCACTGCCTGATAAATTCCACGGTCTGCAAGACGTTGAAGAAGGTAGACGCAAGCGTTACCTTGACTTAATAGTTAACCCAGAAATTAAAGCAGTTTCTTTCATGCGTCCAAAAATTATTAAAGCCTTTCGCGACTTTTTTGACAAAAAAGACTTTATAGAGGTAGACACTCCTGTCTTGCACCCCACACTTGGCGGGGCTGCTGCTCGTCCTTTTGTCACTCACCACAATGCTCTTAACATGCCGTTTTATTTAAGAATTGCTCAAGAAATTCCTTTAAAGAAACTAATTGTGGGTGGGATGGAAAAAGTCTACGAGATCGCTCGTCTTTTTAGAAACGAAGGAATGGACTCAACTCATAACCCTGAGTTTACAACTCTGGAAGTCTACGAGGCTTACGCTAACCTAGACACCATGATGGAACTTTGTGAAACTAGTTTCCGCGAAGTTGCCAAAAAAGTCCTTGCCACAACCAAAGTTCAATTTGGTGAGTTTGCACTAGACTTTGCAAAACCTTTTGCTCGTCTACATATGGTGGATGCTGTTAAAAAATACGCAAATGTTGACTTTTACAAAATTAAAGACTTTGCAGAGGCTAAAGCGCTTGCCGATACACACCACATAAAAGTTGAACCACATTTTGAAATTGGCCATATTATAAACGCATTTTTTGAAAAGTACGTTGAAGACAAACTAATTGAACCTACCTTTATCTTCGGACACCCGGTTGAAATTTCACCACTTGCCAAAAAAGGACCAGACCCACGTTTTACTCGCCGTTTTGAGGTGTTTATTGTCGGAAAAGAATACGCCAACGCCTACTCTGAGTTAAACGATCCGCTTGACCAACGCGCTCGCTTTGAGACGCAATTAAAAGAACGTGCATCCGGCAACGCCGAGGCTTGTGAACTAGATAGTGAGTTTTTAGAAGCGCTTGAATACGGAATGCCGCCAACTGGAGGACTTGGTATTGGACTTGACCGCTTTATTATGCTACTTACCAACCGCCAATCAATTCGAGACGTTATTTTGTTTCCGCACTTAAAACGCAAAGACAATAAATCAAATAAGGAGTTTGATGATGAGAAATAAAAAAATCTTTTTTCTACTTGCCCTACTTTTTAGTCTACTAGCATTGCTTTCTACTTTGGCTGTACTTCTTTACATCGTAATTTCTCGCCAAGAGTCGGTGTATTCAATTATTCCTACTTTCTTTTTATTAGTCTTTTTAATTTCTACGCTAATTCTGTACAACCGTTTTCAGCAAAACGAAGTGCAAAATTTGCTTAGCCACTTTAAAGAACGCGATGTTTTTTCGTTTGCGGCGAAAACTTCCGTATGCAAACATGCTGCTTTTGAAATCAAGGCAGACAGAGTAGAATTAGTTACTTTAAACAAAGCAAAAGAAGAAACTGTACTTTTTACTTTTTTTAATCAAAATATCGCTAAAGTTGAACCAAAAATGCAAAAAGGCACACCAAGACTAGTTTTTACTTTCAAAGAAAACATTTCATATCTTGGCAAAGAAACTAAAGTGGTTTCACTAAAAGTTAGCGAAATTCCAACTAAAGTCAGCAAAAATGTGCGTTTCTTAACATACCTTTCTGAACTTAACTTAAACTAACCAAAACTTTTTTAAACCTTTTTAATTAAAATTAGTGAACACTTACCTAAACGTTTTTTTAGTTATACTGCTTTGTTTACTTGCCTATTTATTTGGCTCAATTCCTTTTGGCCTAATTTTTAGCAAGAAGTTTAAAAACGCAGACCTTAGAACAATGTATTCTGGAAACATTGGAGCGACCAATGTTTCCAGAGTTCTTGGTTTCAAACTAGCGTTTATAGTTTTTCTTTTAGACGTTTTAAAAGGTGCACTTTTCGTATCCTTTGCTTTAATCCTTTGCTTTATTAACCAAGACATTTTTGGACCTTTAGTTCAAGTTAAAACTAAAGCGACATTAGTGTATATCTATCCGCTTTTTGGGCTTTTTGCTGTCCTTGGACATTTATATCCCGTGTATTTGGGCTTTCAAGGTGGCAAAGGCATCTCTTCACTGTTTGGATTTTTACTAGTCGCTTTTCCGTTAGTTGGTTTAATTTACGTACTTACTTTTTTAACAATCTTCTTCTTGTTTAAAAAGTTAGTTTCACTTGCTTCTTTGCTCGCAGTATTTTTTAGTTTTACCGCGCTTCTGCTGTTCAGAATATTTGCAGCGAACTTAATCTATAGACAAATGTCTAAAAATTTGCTGAGCTATTCACTTGAGTTAGCAGTAGTCTTTTTGCTTTCTTGTCTAGTGCTTTTTAAACACCGTAAAAACATTTTGAAATTGTTTAAAGGTAAAGAAAAAGGCACCAACATTTTCAGTAATCAAGGTGAAAAAATACCCGAGTAATTACCTTATTTTAGCCTTATAAAGCAAAAATACACAAACACAGCAAATGGCTAAATATTGGCTAAAAAAATA
>CALISC010000065.1 GCA_938041945.1 uncultured Acholeplasmataceae bacterium
AAACCACTGCTAAAAAACCTGCTGCAAAAGTTGAAAAAGCATCTAGCAGCACTGGAACTAAAAAAGTTTCAAATGAAATTGAAGGCTCAACTTCAACTACTTTATCTGTTTTTGAACTTGAAACTAAAACTCTTGCTGATTTGAAAAACCTAGCAAAAGCCCTTGGCCTAAAAGGTTACTCAGCACTTAAAAAAGTTGATTTAATTCAACTGATTTTAAACCGATAATTTAAATCAACAAATAAAAGGGATTGCTAGTAACTGGTATATCCCTTTATTTTGAAATCAATAACTAACGCTAAAATAAACCCAAAACTGCAATTATTTAGGAGGAATTTATATGGTAACTGCAAATGATGTAAAAATCTTGAGAGAAAAAACTGGCGCTGGTATGCTTGACTGCAAAAAAGCCCTTGAACAAACTAACGGCGACATTGAAAAGGCCGTTGACTTTTTAAGAGAAAAAGGTTTAGCGAAAGCACAATCAAAACAAGGAAGAACTGCTGCTGACGGTTTGGCTCGTATCTTTATTGAAAAAGACTTGGCATTAATTTTAGAAATTAACTCAGAAACTGACTTTGTTGCTAAAAACGAACACTTTTTAGAACTAATTGAAAAAGTAGGTACTGTTTTAATTAAACAGCCTGTGTCTTCAGTTGAAGAAGCACTAGAAGTTAAAGAAGGCGCGCAAACTATTGCTGAAATGCTTTTAGCGCTAACTGCTAAAATTGGCGAAAAAATTACACTTCGCCGACTAACTTACTTAAAAGCAGGCGCAAACCAGACATTTGGAACATATTTGCACCAAGGTGGTAAAATTGCTGCTTTAACTTTAGTTGAAAACGCAACTTTTGAAATTGCGAAAGACGTGGCAATGCAAGCCGCTGCGATGAAACCGCTTTACTTAAATCCAGAAAGCGTACCCGCTGAAGTTCTAGAGCGCGAAAAAACTGTTCTTACTCAACAAGCCTTAAACGAAGGTACTAAACCTGAGTTTGTAGAAAGAAAAATTCAAGGTCGTATTCGTAAGTACTTTGAAGAAGTTTGTTTAACTGAACAGGCTTTCTTTAAAAATCCATCTGAAAAAGTTAGTCAATATTTAGCATACACCCAATCTAAACTAATTGACTACATTTGTTTCAGAGTCGGCGAAGGTATTGAAAAAAAATGCCAAAGTTTTGCCGATGAAGTTGCAGAACAACTTAAAAAATAAGGTCTATCCTTATTCTTAAAAAACTAACTAAAGTAAAAATGTATAAGTCAATTCTTTTAAAAATTAGTGGAGAGGCTTTAAAAGACCCAAGCGGACAAATTTTGTCTCCAAGTATGCTTACCGAAATTGCTAAAGAAATTAAGCAATGCATGGACCTTGGAATTTCGGTTTCGGTAGTTGTGGGCGCCGGCAACATTTGGCGTGGCGCTATTGCTGAAAAACTTGGAATGGCCAGAGTTCAGGCAGACTACATGGGAATGCTTGGCACAGTTATTAACTCCCTGGCTCTGCAAGAAGCGCTTGGCAAGGTTGGCCAAAGTGCGGTTGTGCTTTCTCACTTAGAAGTTAAGAAAATCACTGAGCCTTTTGTGCAAACCAAAGCACTTGAGCATCTTGCAAACAAGCGAGTGGTGATTTCGGCAGGTGGAACTGGACAACCTTTCTTTTCAACCGACACAGCCGCAGCCTTAGTGGCGTCTTCTCTTGGTGCAGATTGCATTTTAATGGCTAAAAATGGAGTTGACGGAGTGTACTCCGCTGACCCTAAACTAAACAAATCCGCTGTACTTTTTAAAGAATTGACTTACACCGAAATTATTGAGAAAAACTTAAAAGTAGTTGACAAAACAGCCGCTGCTCTTTGTCTTGAAAATAAAATCTCAACGCTGGTTTTTAATATGAGTAAAAAAGGCAATATTATTAAGGCAGCCAGTGGCGTACAAATCGGTACTTTAGTTAAATAACTTAAATAAAAATATCAAACAAACGTTAAAGGAGTTTTAAATGTTAGAACTAGATGAACTGCTTTTAGAAGCAGAAGATAAAATGCAAAAAACGATTGCGCATTTTGAGTCTGACTTAACACAAATTAGAACAGGTCGCGCTAATCCAAAAATTCTTGACAAAATCCAAATCGCTTACTACGGAGTAGCAACTCCTTTAGCCCAAGTTTCACAAATCACAGTAGTTGAGGGTACTCAACTTTTTGTAAAACCTTACGATAAGTCTTTACTTAAAGACATAGAACACGCAATTTTGGCCGAAAACCTTGATATGCCTGTCAATTCAGATGGTATGGGCGTTAGAATAATTTTTCCAAAACTAACAGAAGATCGCCGCAAGGCTTTAGCCAAAGAAGTCGAAAAGGCTAAAGAAAACGCCAAAGTATTTATTCGCAACGCTAGACGTGACTTAAACGACCAGGTTAAAAAAGCCAAGTATCCTGAAGACCTTGAAAAAGAAGGACTAGACGAAGCGCAAAAATTAACCGACAAATACACTAAAAAAATTGACGAAATCGCCCAAGTTAAAACCAAAGAGGTAATGTCTATATGAAAAAAACCACTAAACGCACACGCACAACCCGAAGACCACGCACCCTTTCTTTAATTTCAATCATTTTAATTCTTTTTCCGTTCACAGGCATTCTGTCTATTGAACGCTTAATATACGCCAAAGACAAACTACCTGGTATCATTCGCTTTGTTTTAGGTTTGTTTATCTTTATCGGCTTTTTCTTATGGATTACCGACATCGTACTTTTAATACTTCGCCGCTACAGACGAGAGGCTATTCTTTAATGCAATTAACTAAGTGGGCTAAGTTCTTGATTTTATGTCCTTTTACCAATATTTTTGGAATTGACCGCTTTTACTTAAAAGAACATAAATCTGGTTTAATTAAACTTGGAATTTTTTATATTGGAATTTTTTACTATCTGTTTGACTTAGTTAAGTTCTTTCAAAAAAAATACTCAGCAGACCTAAACGGTTATTTAAAACAAGAGCTAAAGCCAGGTAATTTATTTTTAGTGCTTTGTCCTTTAACTTCGCTACTTGGAATTGACCGCTTTGTCTATGGATACAAAACAGCCGGGGCAATTCGTATGCTTTCTGGTCTGCTTTTAGTTGGTTATGTTTTTCATTTAGCCGACCTAATCCTTTTGTCTGCCGGTAAATACAACGCCAACGAACTGTTTTAGTTAACTATGCCAAATATTTTAAAAAGAGCCATTACTGGCTTTTTTATTTTAGCCATATATCTGCCGCTTTTAATCTTAAGTCCCGCTTTTCTGGGCTTTTTTTTGCTAAACATAGTGCTTGCGCAAATCGCTGTATTTGAACTCGCCCGCGTTTTTAACTTAAATCAAAATAAAGCAAAACTCACTGTTCTCCATATTTTGGTATTTATTTTACAAGTCGCAACATCTGCGATTGCTTTTCAAAGAAGTTATTTGCCTCAAACTGAACTAAATGAACTTAACTTAAGCATTTACCTGCTTTCCTTAGTTTTAACGCTAGTTTGCGTAAACATCACTATTGCTATTCTTTATTTTCACGAAAAAGAACTGTTCGACCGAAGTTATTTTTTAGTTAACTTTCTTGCCCTTTCTTTTGGTGGCATGATTTTTCTGTGCACTCATCATTTGCTTTTTGCTCTGTTTCCATTGATTGTTACAATTTTGACCGATACTTTTGCTTATCTTGGTGGAATTACTTTTGGTAAACACAAGATGAGCAAAATTTCTCCCAAAAAATCTTGGGAAGGTTTTTTTATCGGTATAGTGTTTGCTGCAATTGCAACATCAGTTGTTTATTTTCTTTTACTTCGTTTTTACTATACAAATGTTAATTTTTTTGGACTAACTATACAAAGCCATCCTGCTTATTTTATTTTGCTATTTTTGGTAGCGTTTGTCTTTGCGGTTATCGCACAAGGTGGAGACTTAATATTTTCAGCCTTCAAACGCCGTGCAAACGTCAAAGACTATTCTAATATTTTGCCAGGACATGGTGGAGTTTTAGATAGAGTTGACGCACTTTCTGTAACTACTTTTTTAACCTTCTTGATTTTCTTAATTTATACTGTGTTAGTTACTTTTCTTTTAAAATAAGGAAACTCTGTGCCAAAAAAATCAATTTTACTACTTGGAGCCCTGGGCTCAGTTGGACAAAAAGCATTAGACATTTTAATGACCGAAGAAATTCCTTATCGTCTAGCAGCAGTGTCTTTGTCTAAAGATAACGAAAAAAATCTAAAATATTTTGAAAAATACCAAAATAAAGTTAAAATTTGTATTCTTCAAAACAAACGTTTTTTAAAAACCTACAAAACAACGCATCCAGAAATTACCTTTATAGTAGGCAAAAGAAATATAAAAAAACTAATTTACTCAAATAAAATTGATGTTGTTTTTAATTCGGTTTCTCAGTCTTTTGGTTTAATTTATTCATACTGGGCTTTAATGGCTAGAAAAACTTTAATTTTAGCCAACAAAGAAAGCCTTGTAATGGCGGGTTCAATTTTAACTAAAATTGCGAAAAGCAAGCAAGTCAAAATTATTCCGGTTGACTCTGAGCACAATGCACTTTTTTGTTTAAAAAACCATTTTGGTGAACTTAGCAGCATTGGAATCACCGCAAGCGGTGGCACTTTTTTCAGCAAAACAAGAACAGAGTTAAAGCAAATTGACAAAACAACTGCATTAGTTCACCCAACCTGGCAGATGGGCATGAAAATCACCGTAGACTCACAAACCATGGTTAACAAAACTTTTGAAATAATTGAAGCGATGTATCTATTTAACTTTCCTTTAAAAGAAATTGAAGTGCTTCGTCAAAAAGACTCAAAAATCCATGCTTTTTGCACAGTAAACGGCAACACTTACTATCTGCATTCTGAAAATAATATGTATCATCCAATTAAAAATGCGCTGCTTTGGCCGCACGCCTATAATTATTTTGAAATCAAAGACACGCTAACCGAAGTAGTTGAAAAAATCCCAAGCGGTCGTTTTTTAGTATACGACGCACTTCTTAAAGAGTTTGACACTCGGTTTTTTGGCACTGCTTTTTCAATTCTTGACGACATCGCAATTGCTAAGTTTTTAAAAGATTCACTTACCTTTGCAGAAATTGATGAGTTTATCTTAAAAAACCTTTATTTAAAGGATTTTTTCAAGCAATTTAATTTAGGAAATATTTTTAAA
>CALISC010000066.1 GCA_938041945.1 uncultured Acholeplasmataceae bacterium
TTTGGTACCGCTACTTTAAGCCAATATGGTGGCTATCCTGGCAGCGGAGCAGGTGATGCTGTTGCTGGTTTAGGTTTAGTTATCCGTGCTTATCTTGGTTTATTTGTATTTCTATTTTTTGCAATTGGTGTACTTGGTATTCTACTTTTAGTATTCTACATTATGTCAATCGCAAAAGCATATGAAGGTCAAACTCACGATATTCTTTTAATTATCGGTTTATTTATCGGTATTATTGGGCTTATCGGCCTGTTTATTAAACTAGGCTACGTTAATAGAAAAATTGCTGAACTGCAAGCCCAAGCTCAACAAGGTATCGAACAGTTTTAGTTAAACAAAATTAAGCATTGTAACTAAAATAGCAATTAGTAAAAAAGGTTTTAAGTGTCTAAACTTAAAACCTTTTTTATTCGCTTAAAATACTATTTTCATTTCTAAAAATCTTGTTTAATTTTCAAGCAAGAACTTCTTTAATTTTTTCTTCAAAACTAAATGGATTTTCTCTAGAGCCAAATCTAGCAATAACTTCACCATTTCTGCTAACTAAGAACTTAGTAAAGTTCCACTTAATTCTTCCACCTGGTAGTACTTCCTTTAAATATTTATAAAGTTCACTAGCGTCTTTACCGTTTACCTTGATTTTAGAAAATTGCGGAAAGGTGATGTTAAAATTAACCTCACAAAAACTGTGAATTTCTGCATCTGTACCTGGCGCTTGCATTAAAAATTGATTGCAAGGAAAATCTAGAATTTCAAAACCTTGCTCTTTATACTTTAAGTAAAGTTCTTGAAGTTCGGTGTATTGTTTAGTAAAACCACATCTAGTTGCGGTATTTACAATCAACAAAACTTTTCCTTTATAAAAATCTAGTTTAAGGTCTTTGTTGTCTTGTGTTTTTACAACAAAATCATATATGTTCATATTTTTTCTCCTTATGCGCGTTGCTGCGCATCAATTTCTTGTTTTTGTTCAATAATTCTTTTAATTAAAGAAGAGTTTCGCTGTTGTTCATCGGTCTTACACATTTTAAGTTGTTCAGGTTCGCCAATTATGTATAGTTTTTCTTTGGCTCTAGAAACTGCTGTGTAAAGCAGTTCATTTGTCAGCATTATATAAAAACGGCTAAGTAGAACTACAACGGCTATTTTATACTCAGAACCTTGAGATTTATGAATGGTAGAAGCGTATGCAAGTTCCGTGTCTTGTCTGATTTCAACAGGCAGCGAAACTTTGTTTCCAGCAATGTCCAAGACAAAAGTCTTGTTTTGAATATCGACAACTTTGCCAATATCTCCGTTCATCACCCCGTGGTTAGGGTAGTTTTTTGTAATCATTAGTTTATCGTTAATATAAAAACGCGAGTCTTTTCTAATTTCTATAAATCTATCTCTGTTTTCAACTGGAATAAAGTAATTTTGACAAATTCGGTTAATATCGTGTACTCCGCATTCCCCTTCTTTCATTGGAATTAAAATCTGAAAGTCTTGATAAATATCAATATTTTGCTTTTCACAAAGTTGCAAGAAATTGATAATGTTGCTGCGAATATAGTCAACGGAACAAACACCAATACTAAGATCGTGGTTTTTAAAATCAAGGTAATTTGTTTCATTGACTTCTTTATTTTTAATCGCTGAAATTAGCGGAATAATTCCTGAGTCTTGGCTTTGCCTGCAAACTTGTGTCAGTTTAGTTACAGGAAAACACTTTGAGTTAATTGAATCGTTTAAAAACAGTCCTGGTTGAATTGACGGAAGTTGATGTCCATCTCCAATAAAAACTACTTTGGTGTTTTTATCAATTGCTTTAAGCAAAGCATTGGCAAGACGAATATCTAACATTGAAGATTCGTCTACTATGATAAGCCCTGTAAAAACAAAACGGTCATTTTCATTTTTCTTAAAGTGATAAGAACGCTCATCATCATTTGCCGGAATCCACTCAAGGGCTGAGTGAATAGTTGAGGCTAAGTCACCTGTACTTTCGTGAATTCTGCGAGCCGCTCTGCCAGTTGGAGCTAAAAGTAAATTGTCTGTTTTAAATTTATTAGTTTTATCGTTTCTAGCATACTCAAGATAAATATCGTTAATAGCCTTCAAGATAGTAGTTTTACCAGTACCAGGTCCACCTGTAATAAAAGAAAGAGAATTAGTTAAAGCCATTTTAATCGCGTTAACTTGGTCTTTAGTGTAAGTCATTTTGCTTTCTTTTTCTTTTTTCTTAATCTGCGCGTCAATATACTCAACTGACAGTGAGTTTTCGTTGTTTGCGTAAATGTTGTTAAGCATCTTGGCAACATTTATTTCTGCAGTGTAGATTTCTGGTAAATAAACCAAACCTTCTTCAAAAATTAGTCTTTTTGAAATAATTAAATTGTCAATTGCGGTTTTTAAAGGGTAAGAGATCGTCTTGTAGTTATCAATTTTTTTAAAAAAAGTTTCAGTTTCTTGAATTAAACTGTCTTTGGTGTAAAAACTATGTCCGTCAACAACGTAAGTACTAATAACGTGAAAAATCGCTTCTTCTGCTCTTTTTAAATCAGTTTTTTCAATTCCAAGAGCCTGAGCGACAGTATCTGCTTTAATAAAGCCAAAACGCCCAATTTTTTTTGCCAAAATATACGGGTTTTTCTTAATTTCTATAATTGGCTTTTGGATTTTTTTGTGAATTTGACTAGCAAAATGCGCAGATATGCCAACTGAAGTTAAGAAATTTAAAATTTCAACTTCAGCGAAATTATTTTTAACTTTATTTGTGATCTCTAAAACTATGGCATTTGAAAACCCTAGTTTTGTCAAACAACTTGGGTCTTCGTTAATTTTCTTGATAGCATCATTGCCCAGCTCTTGCCAAATTTTTCCAGCCTTGGCTCTACCAACTCCTTGGATGTTTAGCGCTTTAAAAAGATTGATAAACTGATCTTCTGTGGTACCGTAAGGAATAGACAGCGACACTAACTTGTGATTTTTATAAACAGGATGCGGCACCTTTACATAAGTAACTTCGTAAGCAGCGCCTGGTCTAAGCGGTTTTCCATTTAAAAAACCCTGGAAATTCCCGATAATTGAAATGCTAGATTTTTCACCTTCTGCTTTAAACAGACAAAGCATATACTCAAGCCCGGTTTTAAGCGTTTTTTGAAAAAAAAGTTGTCTCGTAATTGTGTTGTCTTGTGCTTGTTCCAATTTAATATCTCCTTAATTTATCGTCCATAAATACTTGTTTAATGCGACCAGCGCCAAGACAAACCTCACCATGGTATATAACTAAAAATTGACCAGGGGTTACTGCTTTAGTTTTAGCAAAGTATACTTTTGCTTCGTTGTTTTCAAGAAACTCAACTTCAACTTTAATGTCTTGTTGTCTGTATCTAAACTTTGCTGAGTACTCACCGTTTACTTTTTTTGCTCTGAAAACTAAATTGTCAATCAAGCAATTATTTGAGTAAAGATACTCAAGATTACTTTCAGGTGCAACTAAAAGTGTATTTTCTTCAGGAATTTTGCCAACTACGTAAAAAGGTCCGTCAAACTCATAAGTCTTGCCCAGTCCTATTCCTTTTCTTTGACCAATTGTATAGTTAATTAACCCAGTATGAGCGCCAGCAATTCGCCCATCTAAAAATTTAATTGGACCTGCTGTGGCTTTTAAATAGTTTGCAAGGAAACTCTGAAAATTACGTTCACCAATAAAACAAATTCCGGTTGAGTCTTTTTTTGCTTTATTTGCCAAACCTACTTTTTCAGCGATCGCTCTAACTTCCGCTTTGGTTAATTCTCCGACTGGAAAAATTGCTTTCTTTAATTGTTTGTCTGTGAGTTGCGCTAAAAAATAAGTTTGGTCTTTATTTAGATCAACTCCTTTTAACAGCATTTTTTTACCATCCACAATAGCAGTTCTAGCGTAATGTCCCATTGCAATAAAATCGGCGCCTAGAGTTTCTGCGTACTCCAAAAACGCTTTGAACTTAATTTCGTTATTGCAAAGCACATCGGGATTAGGTGTGCGGTTTGCTTTAAACTCTGCCAAAAAATATTGAAAAACGCGGTCCCAATACTCTTTTGAGAAATCTACTCTAATTAACTCAACCCCAAGTTGACGGCACACCACCTCTGCGTCTTTGGCGTCTTTTTCTTGTGGACAAACGTCGTCATTGACATTAGGATTGCCGAGCACATCAAAGTTAGTGGTGCTATCCCAGTTTTTCATGTATACAGGGATGCAATTGTAGCCTTGGTCTAAAAGTAGTTTCAAAGAAACTGCGGAATCAACTCCGCCAGACATCCCAAGTACTACTGTTTTTTTATTTGTTTTTTGCATACCTGCTCCTTTCTAAGAATTTTTTATTTAAAGTATTCGTTGTCAGGTTCTATGAAAAAATCTGTAAGTTTTCTTTCAAAGAACTCAATATGTAGCGGGAAAGCAGAGCGTTTAAAGGCATTTTTAAATACTCTGGTTTCAACTGTTTTGAGTATTTTTTGTTTTTCTGCTTTAGTTAATTTATCTTGAAATAGTTCATCAATTAAATCTATGTTAAGTGCTCTGCCTTGAAAACAAAAAGCATTTAAGACTAAGTCAAGATGCGCGTAATTGCCAAGGATTTCTTCTGTATTTTGTTTTGGCAAAAGCTCAGGCGAAATTGGTGCCGCTAAAATATCTTGAATAATTACCTTTAAATCAGAAAACTGATTTTTTGCCAAATAAGCAAGAACTGCTTTAATTTCTGATTTAAAAAGTGTAGCGTTAGTTGCAAACAAACCAAATAAGTCAGCACCCACTGTACCAAAGCCTAGTAAGATTTCAGATAAATCAGAAGTATTTAAAACAACTCCATTTACCTTGTTTGCTGCATTTAGTAAAAGCAAAGTTCTAACTCTGGCTTGTGTGTTTTCATAAACTACATCTTTTTCAAAGTGGTTCATTTCTGTAAAAATACTACTGCATATTTGGTCAATTTCTATAATTTGCGGAGTTAAGCCGAGTTTGCGGCATAAACGAATTGCTCTATCTACACTTTTTTTGTTATTAACGCTTGGCAAAATTAGGGGAAATACATGGTTTTTTGCGTCTACTTTTAAGTATCTGCACGCTAAAACAGCAAATAGCAGAGTAAGTGCAGAATCAAGTCCACCCGAAACTCCTATAACAAACTTATTTGCACTAAGTTGAGTTAATTTAGCCGCAAGTTGGCGCTCGGCGGTTGTGACAATATAGTTAATTTTATTGTCAGATAAGGCCAAAGTTTTTTCTTTATTTTCAATTTTAAGTTGAGTAATTTTGTCTTTAAGAAACTGTTTAAAATCAATAAACACAGAATGCTCAACAAAAGAAAGTGTGCGGTCTGAATAGTTTAAGATATGGTTATTTACCAAAAAAACAACAGTATCCAGTCCGTTAATTTCATCTAGTTTTACCTTTAAATATTCAAGCGATTGAATATTGAATTCACTGTAAAAAAGCAGTTCAGATTTTGAATTTAAAATAATATCTTTTCTGCTTATAAAGCGATTTAAACCAGTTTTAACTAGCGAACTCAAGACATCGTAAATTTGGTCGATATTCTTTTTTGGATTCAAAACATAAGGTCTGTCTATTTGAAAGTTAGTAAGTTCAGTTAAATCAAAAATGCCAGTTTCACACCCATTTTTTAAGTAATTGTTTTGAAAAATTTCTTTAGCTGCTTCTGGCACAAAATCAAAAAACTTATCTGGATTGTTTCTAATCATACTAGCCGAAACATCCATTTCAAACTCAATGTAGTCAGCCTTAATTTTTTCGGTTAACTTAACTTCGTAGCCTGGTCTTTTAAAAATCAAAAACTCATATGTAGCAAGGAGTTCTTTGTAGTTAATCCATCTGCCTATATTTAAAGCGTTGTCTGCGCCCATTACAAAAACAGGTTTTGAACCGTATTTTTTGGTCAAACGTTTCAAGGTGCTAAGTGTACCTAAATACTCAAAGTCATTTAGTTCAATTTCGTCAACTATCACCCTTGGATTGTCTTTAAACACTGCCTTTAACATAGACAGCCTCAAAGTATTTGGCATCAGGCCAGATTTTTTGTAATTGATAGAACAAGGTACTACTATTACTTTTGAGTCTGGGTAAGTTTTTAAAATTTTTTCAATAATGCCGGAATGCGCAACAGTAACTGGGTTAAAAGACCCACCATAAATAAAATACTTCATAATTTTTCCAATACCCTTAATTTAGCTGAGTGTGCACGTGGATTTAGCGCGCACTCCTGTTCTTTTGGCAAAATAACTTTCTTTGAAATTATTTTGAACTCTAGTGGTTTTTCAATTAAAACAGGTAGCCCTAACGGAGTTTTTTCAGCGGTCAGACTTTTAAATAAGTCTTTGACAATTTTGTCTTCAAGTGAATGAAAAGAAATTACACAAAGTCTGCCTTTAGGTTTAAGCAGCTTAAGTGACTGATTTAAAGCAGACTGCAAAACATTGAGTTCATCGTTAACCTCAATTCGCAAAGCTTGAAACACTCGTTTTGCTGAATGCCCTTTAGTTTTGAAATTAACAGAATCACAAATTGAAACTAAATGAGCAACCGTGTTAATCGGTCTTTGCTCAACAATTTTTTTAGCCAAAACACTTCCATTTTTCTCATCGCCATATTTAAAAAAAATCTGCGCAAGTTCTTTTTGCGTGTAGTTATTTAAAATATGTTCAGCGGTTAGCGTTTGGCTAAGGTCCATTCGCATGTCTAGGTTTTCTGAGTTAATATAAGAAAACCCGCGCTCGGGTGTATCTATTTGCATACTACTTAAACCAAGGTCAAAAAGTACACCATCGACTTGGTTAACTCCGTTTGTTTTAAGGCATTCTGTGATTTCAGCAAAATTACTATTAAAAATAGTAAAATTGCTAAATTTTTTAAGTCTTTTTTCAATTAAAGCACAAGCCGTGTTGTCAGCATCAAAAATATATAGGTGTCCAGTGCTATTAAGACGTTTTAAAATGGCCTCTGAGTGTCCACCAGCACCACCTGTCATGTCAACGTAAATTCCGTTTGGTTGAATATTTAAATTATCAATACATTCTTGTTTTAAAACTGAGATATGTGGTGTTTCCATATGACAATTATACCCCTAAAAACTTGATTTTCTTGAAATAATTGAAGGTTAAAATAAAAAAAGTGGCGAACCACTTTCTTTATTTTCTTAAGCCTAATTTGGCAACGATTGCACGATAACGTGGAACATCGTTGTTAAGTAAATAGTTTAACAAACTACGACGTTTTCCAATTTTCATGTAAAGACCACGTTTTGAGTGTAAATCTTTTTTGTGCACTGCTAAGTGTTGAGTAAGTTGTTTAATCTCTTCAGTTAGCAAAGCGATTTGCACTTCAGGTGAACCTGCGTCTTTATCATTGATGCGGTTATCGCGAATAATTTGTGCTTTTAATTCTTTAGTTAAAGCCATAATTATTTCTCCTGTCACAGTTGCTAAAGAAAAAGGTAAAAAAGCCTAAATCCTTGCAAAAGTCTTAAAAATTATACCATATTGGCGTTTGCATTTGTAAAAAAATACTACTTAAAATACAAATGTTGCAACTAAAAGGTAAATTGAAACTGCTAAAAAGTCGTTTAAAGTAGTTAAAGCAGGACCTGTAATGTCGTTTGGCGAGATTTTAACCTTTTTAGCAAGTAGCGGAATGATTGTACCGATAACCGCTGCTATCACCATTGACAAAAACATAGAAATTCCGACACAAAAAGCCATATTTAGTGCTAAATATCGGTGTTTTTCAAACCCTGCGAAGTGTCCGTATTTAGAGCCGACTGCCACAAACGCAAAGACAATCGCAAACGCAAATAAAGCAGACAGCACTGAGTTCATCAAGGCTATGGTAATCTCTTTTAAAATATGCCTGTAAATGGTCTTTCGGTCGTTTAACTTATCTTTTGAAATCAAAATTATGGTAAAGCCCATTGACTGACTGCCGATGTTTCCAGCCATGTCTAAAAGCAGGGCCTGAAATAAAATCAAAATAGAGACTTTTTGAATAACTGAGTCAAACACTAAGATAAATCTAGCAATCAGCAGAGCTAGGACTATAGAAACCACTAGCCAAGGTAGTCTATATAAAAACTTCTTGAAAGGTGGCGTGTCGATGTCCATTTTTTGGAAACTTTGGAGTTTTAAATACTCTTTTTCAGTTTGCTCAACTATTTCGTCAAGTATGTCGTCTGCGGTAATTATTCCGAGCATATTTTGGCTTTCGTCAATTACCGGCATAGCGAGTAAGTCGTATTGGCGAAACAACCCGATTGCTTCTTTGATAGTCATAGTGTCCTTTAAAAAGTGGTATTCGTAAACTATGATATCTTTAAGTGAGTCTTGACTGCGTGCTTTAATTAAGTCTTTTAAGTCAATAACTCCTTTTAATCTGTTTTGAGCGTCAACCACGTAGACAAAATCAATAAAGTCAGTTTCCTTAGTGTGTCTAAGTACATAGTCAGTGGCTGCTTTGATATCCATCTCTTCGTTTACGCAAACATAGGCAAGATTCATGATAGAGGCGCACTTTTCTTTGTCGTAAACTAAAAGTTTTTTAATATCAAGATACTTAGAAGAAGTAAGTAAATTTAAAATTTTTCTTTGTTTTTCTAAACTAAACTCACCAATATACTCGCGAAGATCATCAATTTCTAAGTTATCTAAAATTTGTCTCTGTTCGTGTTCTTTGAGTTTTGAAAAAAACTCACTTTGCACGTCTCTGTCCAAATATACAAATACTTTAGATGCTTTTGCTTGAGATAAGTAACTCAACACTAATTTTTGTTGTTCAAATTCTAGATCTGCGAAGTTCTCAGCGATCTCGTAGGCCTCAAAACCTTTTAGATATTGCTTGGTTTTAAGGGATTTGTTTATTTGTTTGAAGTCAAATTCTTTATTTTCACTAAACATAACTACCCCTTTTTTAACCTATGCTTGGTAGCGGTAACTTAAAGGCATAAACAAGCGCTAAAGTTAAAGTAAAGTGTGCAACTAACGCCAAAGTGTCGCAAACTGTTGTAATAATCGGGCCCGCCGCTGACGCTGGATTGATTTTGATTTTTTTGAAAAACATCGGAATTAACATAGCGATTAGTGGTGCTAAAATTAAAACAACCAATAAGGTAAGCGCGTTAATAAATGCATAGATTGCCGAAACTTGGTAAATCGACACAGTTTTCGGAATTGCGTTTTTATAACTTAAAATAAACAAGAAAGAAAAGCTAAACACTAAAGCAGAGACGGTAAGTGCTGTGTATAGACCTGACTTAAACTCTTCTAAAAATGCGTCTTTGTCAATTTTGCCAAAACGAGAAAGTCTGACTAAAGAACCTGACAAAATTTGTGAAGAGACGTTGCCAGGACATCCCAAAATCAAGGGTTGGATTGCTGTGATAATCGCGATATAGGCGTATTTTGACACTTTTGGTTCAAAAACAGATGTCACAAAAGAAAGAGGAATAGATAGTAAAATTAAAAGAATTAACCAGGGTAGACGAGAAACGGCTTGTGAAAAAATTTTGCGGCGATTTAGAGCTTTAGAAGAAAGCAAAGAGAGTTGTGCGATATCTTTGTCGGCCTCTGTTCTGACGACATCCAAAATATCGTCTAGGTTCAAAACACCAAGAAAAACCCCGCCTTTAGAAACTACTGGAATTTGGAATTTACCGGTGTTATTCAAAGTTGCTGCAGACTCCTCGATATTGTCAGTGTCGTAAACCACTTCTGTTGGTTCAATTAACTCACTAACCTGTTTAGGTGAACGAGTTTTAACTAAAGTTTTTAAAGAAAGCACGCCTTTAAAAACTCCGTTTTCAGAAGTGACAATTAGGGTTGAGATACTTTCTGCGTCTTGAGCGTGTTCAATGACTTTCCTAGTAGCAACCTTTACGTCCATGTTGTCAAAAACAACCAGTGCGTCTTTAGACATATAAGAGCCTGTTTTGTCTTCTCGGTACTCAAGTAAACTAGAAATTTCTTTATAGTTGGTTAGTTTAGTAATAATTTCGTTGTATTCGTCTTCCTTTTCTTTTTGGAGAAACTTAATAAAGTCAACTAAATCATCTAAACTTTGTGCGTTTAAGACTTCTATTTTTTTTAAGTTAGTTAGTTCATTTAAAACAAATAAAGCGTTTTCGTTAGTTAGGTACGCAAAAAACACAGCAATAGTTTTGCTGTCAATTAGTTTAAGAACTTGCCTGCGTTCAGTTTCTTTTAGTTCAGCAAACGCAACTGACAGGTCAAAACCATGCATTTCTGTGAGTTCTTCCAGAATTTGGGCTTTATTAACTTTTTTATAAAGTAATTCTTTAAACATAGTTAAACTCCGTAAAGTGTTTTTAAACTGATTTAGTTGCTAAACATATTTTAAATTATTTTTATGCTTTGTGCTACTAATAACAGGTTAAACAAAGTAGAATGATTTACTTGCGAATATCTTAACTGCTCATTTAGAAATTTAATTAAAAATAAACTTTAAACACAAACCACTACACCTAAAATATTTTCAACTATGTTCCACCACAGTTTACCGTTATTAATACTGCGAACACGTGGTTTTGGTTTAGCGTCCGCATATTGTGTAGCAAGCCAATACTTTAGATGATTAATTCCATTATAGAAAAACAAATCGTCATCAGATCCTACATAAGGTCCAAAGTCTGTGCCATGATAATAACTGCTACGTTGATAATTGTTAAATAAAACTGCTTTGGCAAAATCCGTAGGTTCCTTTTTAAGTTGTTCTTGATTACCTTTGTCTAGTGCTGCTTTAACTGAAAAATTACCATCATCATAAGTCGGCATATAAACTTTGCTTCCAAGTACTTCACCGATATGTTCAACCATTGCTTTAAAAATAGAACGTTCTGGTATTGTATTATCAAAATAATCCACGAAATAAAGATTAAATGGAGAAAAATCTATGATATTTTCGGTAAACCAAGTATTTTTTTCAGGAATTTTGACAAACCAAACAGGCTCAAGTTGAAAGTATTGACCGTTATATTTTTCGTATATTAAGCCTTGAGAGTCTTTATAGTAACTGCGAGTAATCTTCACTGAATAGTCTTTGTCTTTTGAGTTAAACTTAAGATTATAATCTTTGTTTTCAAAAGGTTTGATTCCAGCAGGATTGTCAACTTTGGTTTGTGGATACTTGCCAATTTTATTTCCGCCAGGTTTACCAAAATAAATGATTACTGTATGCTCTTTTGTAACAACAGTTTTTTCAATTTCTTCTTTGGTTTTTTCTTTGCCATCAAGAAGAAGTTCTCTATAAATATAACCCGCTTTTTCAATAAGATGATATGTAATTTTGCCCATCACACCACCGTGCTTGATAATTTTACCTCCAAGTGTTGTTTGTAAGTTTCTAGCTTTAATAGTAATTCCGTATTCTTTTCTAAGAATAGTTACAGTTACATCGTTTTTAGTTTTGTCTGCGTTAACAGTAAATTGTTGAACACTATAAACTACTTCTTTATAGACAGTGCTGTCAGGATTTTGATAACTAACTGTGTGAGTTGACGCTATTTTTCCGGTTTTCTTTACTTTTGTTTCCAAAAAATTGCCATCTGACTGCTCTGTACGTACAGTGTAAGTTATTTCTCTGTCTTGATAATCAGTTACAGCGTAAATTGTCTGAGTTTCACCACTTGCAATAAACTTAGTCTGAATTGCTCCGTTTTGTGTTTTGCTCCAACCCAGTAAATTATGTGTGTCTTTAACCTGACAATTAGGTAGTAAGATTTCTCTTGTTCTTTTAGTTTCTATAGAAGTTGGCGAAATTGTCTTTACTCCAGAATCGGCAACAAAATTAACTCTGGTAGTTTTTAGTCTATAGTATCTAAAAACTTTGGTGTCAGTAGTGTATGGAGCTAAATCATCTACTAGTTTTTTTGGTTTAGTATCGTCAAATTCATATAAGTCTTTATCCGGACCTGTATACGGTGTGTAGTTTGCCCCATCTTTGACAAACTGGTCAGTTTTATTTTCAATAATTTCGTTGTATTGACCATCTAAAGCGTTGGATTCTCCTTGTTTTTCAAGATAGTGAACAACTTGGTAGTCTGCGCGTTCTGCTCTTAGAAACGCAAAAACTTCTCTGGTTTGACGAGTTACAAAAATATCCTTAACAGGACCACCTTCTACATCTGTCCAACCTACAAGCTTATATCCGTATTTAAGGTTAGTAGTTGGTCTGAAGTTAAAAATTTCACCAACTTTAGCAGTTTGTGCAGGCCAAGCGGGAGCGTCCGTTTTATCATAATCTGTGCTTTGAACACGCGGAATTATAGAAACAAAAACATCTTTTGTTTGAAAAATTGGTTTAATTGTGATGTTTGTGTTGTATTCAAGATCTGGATTAAAATCAGCGCCAGTTTCTTCAACAATTAGTTTTTCAAACACAAAGTCCTTAGTTTCAGTACTTAATTTCTTGATATTTATTAGTTTTGTATAAATTTCTTGACTTAACTTGTTAGTATATTTAAGTGTAATTGCGTGTTTTAAAACAGGGTCAATTGTGCTTTGGTCAAGACCATCTTCAGATAGATTGAAACTAACAGTGTAAGTTTTGGCTTTGAAGTATAGTTTAATAGTTTGTTTTTCGCTGTTTGCTTCAACTTGTAAACTTGTGATTGATTTAGCTTGGTCAAAAGTGATTTCGTGGTGAGGACGCGGGTTTCTTGAAAGAAAATCAGCAATCGCTTCTTTAATATCTTGGTCGTTTACAGAAACTAAGGTACCAATTTTCTTTTTAGTTGGAAGTTCAATCTCGTTTTCAGAATCAACTGAGTTGGTTAAACCTTCATAAATTAAGTTTAGATAAACTTTTTTGGTGTTGTCAATTTCTTGCCATTTAGCAACCAAGTGCATGTTAGATTCAACTTGGTTGTTTTGATTAAAGTCAATAAATTCATTGGTTGCTTGATTTAACCAACCTTGGAAACTGTATTTCTTTAAACCACTAGGGTCTGTTTTAGTAGGTTTTTCAATATCTTGTAAGTTTTGTCCAAACTTATAAGTTACTTCTTTTTTAGTTTGACCGTCTAGCGTTCCACCATCAAAGTTAAAAGTAACCTTGTAGGTTTTTCTTATGAAGTATAGATTAAAAACAGTTGTACCGTCTGCAAGAACTGTTTTTTTAGTTTCTGAGCGTGCTGGGTCTAACTCAAAACCTTTAGGTGTAATTAGTTTATCTTGAGATAATTGAAGTTCTTTGCCGGGTTCTCCACCTAAAACAGTTTCACCTTCAGCAGTAAAACCAGATTCATCTACTTTTTCAAAGTGGCGTTTAATTTCGTATTTAGTGGTTTGTGGTGTTTTAAGGCGATAAACTGGATATAAATTACGATTCTTTAAACTTGCTTTTAGGTCAGAAATCACATTGCCAGACAAAGTATTTGTCCAACCAAGAAATTCTTCGTTTTTGGCAAGTTCAAGTTCTAAATCAGTAAACGATACGTTAATTTTTTCGTTTAATTTAAATTTTCTTTTAGCAATTTCTTTTCCGGTTTTAGAGTGAAATGTTATTTCTATAATATTTTCGTTAACACGATTATTTTTCTTTTTTACACCGTAAATTGTTCCTAAAATAATTGCCAAAATAGCAATTATAGTAACTATTATACTTAAATAAAAAT
>CALISC010000067.1 GCA_938041945.1 uncultured Acholeplasmataceae bacterium
ATTAGAGGTAGTTGAAATTGTTTTGGATAGTTCACAAGGAGATGAGGCACAAGTAATATTCGAAAGTATAAATTCTACTGGTTTAGAGCTTTCTGTAGCTGATTTAATAAGAAACTATTTGTTAATGGATGATAAAAAACAAGAATTTTTATTTGAAGAGTATTGGCTAAAAATAGAAAAAATGGTTGGTTATGATAATTTAGAAGAGTTTTTTCTTCATTTTTTAAATTTTTCCTCTGTGATTTCTTAAAAATTTGACTAAGTTTAATTTTTTCGTATCTCAAAACAAAGAAACGATAAAACTGCGGTGCATAGTAGAAAAGTACAAACACGCAAATTGAGTTTAGGGTAAAAATAAATAAAGTTTCAATAATTGAAATAGTGCCTGCTAACATCAATGCAGGTGCGGTGATTAGTCCGGTTAGCGGAAAGTATGAAAAGACGTGAATTAAGGTTTGTGCGAAACTAGACTCTGAATTATAGGTGAAGAACACCACATAGAAAGGTGCGATGAAAATCAGCATCAAGACCGAAAAGATATTTTGAAAAGACTCAGAATTGTGTGCAAAAGACGCCAAAATTCCAGAAATCAAGATTGAAGCAAATAAAAGCATAAACAAGCCAAGTAACCCAAGAGTTAGTGGAGTAGCAATGGCTGCTTTTAATTCAGAGGTGATTGTAAGGCCTGTTAACTGCGCGCCTGAGTTGATACTTTGGCCAAAAAACACAAAAGCCAGTGCAGAGTATAGAGAAAGCAGTACAAACTGAATTAAGATATAGCCAATTATTGCTAGAAACTTAGTGTAGAAGTGCTGACGCGGAGATATTGACTGAAAAATTAACTCTACAGTTTTACTTTGCTTTTCACTAAAAATGTCTGCGGAAAACAACTGAGAAGTAAAGGCAAACGCAAAAATAAATACAGTAAACATTGCAACAAGTAAAATAAAGGCAATTCGCTTAGTGTCCAGAGTTAACTTATTTTGTTTGATTTGTGGGTTTACTTTGTCTTCAGTTAAATTATAAAAATCATAGATTGCAAACTTGCGAAGTTGAGCGTTTAGTTCAGTTTGCACACTTTGTTTAGTTTGATTAAAGTAAACTTCGGTAACTAACTTTGAGTTTTCTATTTTAAAGTCAACTAGTGCGGTAGCCTTTTTGTTTTCAAGGAAAGTCTTAATTGAACTTGCTTGATTTAATTTAAAATTAAAGTTAGTAATAAACTCAAGTTCAAAACTACTTTTTTTAGGGTCTTTGCCAACTAGACGGTCTGTTAATTTATTTTTAAAATCAGCAATTGAGTAAGTACCATAAGTGCCGTCTTTTAAGGTGTTAACAATAACTTTACTTTTAATAAGTTCTGCTTTATTTTTACGACCTGCAACTAAATTAGGCAGTGCGCTTAAAATAAGGATTAAAAAGAACAAAATTAAGTTAGTAAACAAAAAGGTTTTGGTCTTTAGACGTCTTGCTAAATTATATAAAAACAACTTACCAAATTTGCTATTCATAATTCTTCACCTTAGCAATAAAAATTTCTTTTAAAGAAGCGTAGTCTAGTGAATATTTTTTTATTTCTACTTTGTCTTTCAAGAAATTAAAAATCGGCTGGCTGTAGTTTTCTGATTTTAAAGTTAGTCTAATTTGGTTTAAAGAAAGTTCTTTAATTTCACAAATTCCATCTAGTCCCGAAAAAGACTGTTTGGAAATTTCTATAGCTTCGATGTTTAGATAAACTTTTGAAAAGTTTTGTTTAATTTCGTTTAAATCGCCTTGTACGACGGTTTTACCTTGATTTAAAATTAAAACTTTTGAGCAAAGTGACTCAACTTGATCAATTTGGTGTGAAGAAAATATCACCATTGTACCTGACTTAATTAAGTCGTTAATTACTTCCATAAATAACTTTATGTTAAATACATCTAAACCTGTAAACGGTTCGTCTAAGATTAGAATTTTAGGTTTATTTAACACAGCTACAATAAATTGCAAGCGCTGTTGCATACCTTTGGAAAGTTCTTGGATTTTTAAGTCAAACTTATCTTTTAGTCCAAAAAACTCAAGGTATTTTTTAAGTTCTGTCTCAACTTCTTTTTTTGACATGTCTTTCAGCATACAAAGGTAGTAAACGTAGTCTTTAACCTTCATATTTTGAATTAAACTACGTTCTTCAAGCATGTAGCCAATGTCTTTTGAAAGTGCGTAGCCAGGCTCTTTTTCAAAGACAGAAATTGATCCACTTACTGGTTTTATCAGCCCAGTTAGTAGTCTAAAAGTAGTAGACTTCCCAGAGCCGTTGGCTCCAAGTAAACCCATAATTTCGCCAGGCTTTAGAGTAAAACTAAGGTCAGTTAAAACTAAGTTTTTCTTATCGTAAGAAAAACTAACATTTTTAAATTCAATCATTTATTTTAAGCCTCTAGTTTTAATTTCTTTTTTAAGTAGTTTAATAAAGTCACCGGTCTTAATTTCGGTTTGTTGAGTTTCTCCGTATTTGCGGTAAGTTACTGATTTGTTTTGAACTTCGTTGTCGCCAATTACCAAAGTATAGTTAACTTTTTGGGTTTGAGATTGTCTAATTTTGTAGCCAAGTTTTTCAGAAGAGGCGTCAAGGCTAACAATAAAGCCTTGTTTTCTTAGACGAGCGGTAACTTGCTTTGCGTATTTTAAGTGAAATTCGTTGTTAACTGGAATTACTCTGATTTGATCTGGTGACAGCCAAAGTGGGAAAACCCCTTTAGTCTCTTCAAGTAGATAAGCAATAAAACGCTCCATTGTTGAAACCACACCACGGTGAATAACAACTGGTGTTTTTTCTTTACCGTCTTTGCCAACATAAGTTAGGCCAAAACGTTTGGCAAGCAAAAAGTCTAGTTGAACGGTTGAAAGTGTTTCTTCATGTCCAATCGCTGTTTTGATTTGCACGTCTAGTTTAGGACCATAGAAAGCAGCCTCGCCTTTAGCCTCGTAGTATGTAAGTTTTAGTGAGTCCATGGTTTCTTTTAGGTATTTTTCTGCCATGTCCCACATTTTGTCATCTGGATAGTATTTTTCTTTATCTTCTTTATCGCGGTATGACAGTCTAAACTTAAAGTCTTTGATGTTAAAGTCTTTGTAGCAATCTAAAATTAGTTTTACAGTTTGGCTAAACTCTTGTTTAATTTGTTTTGGAGTTACAAAAATGTGTGCATCATTTAAAGTCATTTCACGAACTCTTTCCAGACCAGTTAGCGCACCTGATTTTTCGTATCTGTGCATCATTCCAAGTTCGGCAATTCTAAGTGGTAGTTCTTGATATGAGCGAAGTTTTTGTGAAAATATTTGCATGTGGTGCGGACAGTTCATTGGACGCAGTACCATTTTTTCGCCGCTTTTAAACTCTAATACCGGAAACATTGAGTCTTTGTAGTGAGCGAAGTGACCGGACGTTTCGTAAAGTGAAACATTTGCCAAAATCGGTGTGTAGACGTGCAGGTATCCTAAGGCTAGTTCTTTGTCGGTAATATAGCGCTCAACAGTGCGACGAATAGTTGCCCCTTTTGGTTGCATGAAAACCAAACCCTGGCCAACTTCTTTGGAGATAAAGAAAATATCTTGTTCTTTTCCAACTTTACGATGATCGCGATCTTTTCGCTCTTGCAGTAGTTTCAAGTAAGTGTCTAAGTCGCTTTGCGTAAAAAAAGCGCATCCGTAAATTCGGGTAAGTGGCCTTTCTTTAGCAGAACCTTTAAAGTAAGAGCCAGATACAGAAAGCAATTTAAAATACTGGACTTCACCGGTTGACTTAACGTGACCTCCGCGACAAAGGTCAGAAAACTCACCTTCCTTGTAGACAGTTAAACCTTCACTTGCGTGTTTTTCAATTAAGTCTAGTTTATATGGGTTTGTTTTAAAGATTTCTCTGGCCTCTTCGGCTGTCACTTCTTTTCTTAAAACAGGATAGTTTGCCTTGCTAAGTTCACGCATTTTCTTTTCAATTAGCGCGAAATCTTGGTCTGAAATCACAGAACCTGCTAAGTCCATGTCGTAGTAGAAACCTTCTTCAATTGCAGGCCCTACCCAGAATTTAGTGTTTGGATATAGTTCTTGAATGGCGTATGCCAAAAGATGTGCTGCTGAGTGGTTTAGGATTTTTAAAGCAAGTTCGTCTTTTTTGGTCAAAATTAAAAACTCGCCACTTTCTAAAATTGGTTCGTTTGCTCCAATTAAGCGGTCATTTAGCTTAGCGCCAACTGTCGCTTTTTTTAAAGAAAGTGAGATACTTTCGGCAACTTCTAAAACAGTTGTACCAAGAGCATACTCTTTTTTGTCTTTATTTGGAAAAGTTAATTCTATTTTCATTTTTAAACTCCTTATGTAGGTTAAGCGATTTCAACAGTGTTTTTGTCAGTAAGTATTTTTATCTTACTGCAAATTTGTAGAGCAAGTTGCATATCACCAGTTTTTTCACTAATTTTTTTATAGTATTCCTTTAAGTTAAAATTAGATGAAAAAATCGTCGTGAGTCTGTAGTTTAAACGGTGCTCCAAAATTGGCACTAAAACAGATTTATACAACCAGTCTGCACCTTGTTCGGTTCCGATATCGTCAAGAATTAACACAGGTGTCTTTTTAAATAAGTCTAAATATTTTCGGTTGTTTGGCTCAACAGGGTTAGCATAAGTAAATAAGTCTATTGGAAAAACATGTAGAACTTCGATGTTTTTACAGCGCAAAGCAGTGGCAAGTGCTCTAAGTAAAAAAGTTTTGCCAACTGCGTTTTGACCAGTTAACATAAAACCAACAGGTGTGTGTCCAGCAGTAATTTCAGAAATTACTCGGTCAGCGTGTAGTCTTGCATTTTTTTGACCAGGCATTTTTTCTTGAAACTTACTTAGTTCAGCGTCTGGTTGAATAAACTTACCACCAATTGAAGCAGATGCGACTTTTTCAATTGGTCTGATTTTAAGTGCGTTGTTTTTATCTCTATAAAGTTCAGCAGGTTTATTTTGGCTCAAATAATAATTAATATAGAATAAAACAGTTTGTCTGTCTAAAGTATTTAAGTCTATTTTAAGATCTGGATATTTTTTTAATATTGCTTTAATTTCGGCTTGCATAATTAAAATCCTTCAACTAGTTTATCTGCCCAACTAGGCGAAAAACTACTATTACTTGAATTTGTTTTTCTAGTTTTTAGAGAGGTATTTGAAGTAAATCTTTCGGCTAGTTTTTGTGAAAGTAAAACAGCGTCTTTCGTAGTTTTTACTTTATAGTCAATTATCCAAATGTTTAGGGCTTTTTCTAAAAAAGTATTAGTAGGTAAACGGTTTGCGTATTCTTTTTGTTGGTATTTACAAGAATGCAAAATTAACATATTCAGCACACCAAGGTTAACATTCTCTTTGTGTTTTTCTATAAAGTCAATAAGTTGAACAAAGTCTTTAGCATCAATCTTAGTGACTTTTGTTTGTTGTTTAATCGCTTCAACAAGCGATTTTACATCAATGGTGCTCAACCATTTAGTAATTTCAGAAGCGTCATCTTCAGTGGTTTTTTGACTAAAACGGTATGTTGAAATTGCAACTTTTAAAGCATCTATTTTTGGTACTTTTTTGTCTACAATATTGGCTATAAAAATCTCAGCAAGTTCCTTTTCCTTTAAAGAAAAGTTTAAAGCCAAAGAAATAAGTTTTGATTTATAACTTTCGTTTTCAAGTTCAGTGCCAGAAAAAGGGACTTTTGATTTAGTTAAAAAACCTGAGAACTCAGCAAAATCAAACTCAGATATAAACTCAGGAACTCTGGTTTTGTCAATTCCGTAGCTTTCGGCTACTGCTATTTTTTTAGGATCAAACGCTCCAAAAGTTTTAACTAAGTTAGTCTCAGTTATGTTAGTGTAGTTTTTGGAAATAAAAGAGTTCGTGTGAAAAATTTGTTTAATTGAATTATAGGTTTCTGTACTTGGAATATTTTTTTGAAGTAAAACATGCAAGTTAGGGTTTGCAAAAAAAGAGTTGGCAGTAAGTGGATTGTTTAAAATTAAAACTAAGTTATCTTGGTTTTCAAAAGTGTCAATTAGTCCGATTGCTTCCAGTCTACGTCTAGTTTCTATTAGTTTTTGAGGTGAAATATTTAGTAAATTTATAAAAAAATTGTGATTAAAATCCAAAGATTTGCCCACAGAAAAATTAACCAATTGTGTAAAGGAAAGATAAAGCGAATAGGCTTTTTTTCCTAAAATTGGCAAGTATAGATAAGTTAAAACTTTGATTTGTTCTGCTGTTAATTGTGCTTTTTTATAAACAGTGATTTTAGTTGCCATAATGCATTTTTAAGACTGAAAATAGAGCAGAAACTTCGTTTTCTAAACTTAAATTCATATGATTATTATATACTACATAATCTGCAAAAAGCAATTTCTCATCGTTAATTATTTGGTGTTTTAAGATAGAAAAAAACTCTTTTTCGCTGTTTTTTCGGGTCACTAAAAATCTATTTTTAGAGGTTTCTAAGTCGGCGTATACTAGTACTATAAAATCAAATTTATCGCGTAAATTGCGCTCAAAAAGCAAAGGAACTTCGACAAAAATGTATGTATTTTTAGACTTTTCTTGAACCTCTTTCAGTTTTGCAAAAACTTGCGGAAAGAAAATTTCTTCTAGTTGTTTTAGTTTTTTTGGTTGACTAAAAACTTCTTTTTTAACGGTTTCTCTAAGTTCGGGCGATAGCGACAACGAAAAAGTTTCAGCAATTTTGGCTAGGTTGTTTTTATCTTGCCAAAGTCCATCTACTATTTCATCTATAGAAATAGTTTCATGTCCTTGTTTTTTAAGCGCAGATAAAAACTCGGTTTTGCCAGAACAAATATTACCGGTGATCGCAATTAACTTACTTTTGGCAAACTTCACAGACATAACTGCCTCTTCCTGCAACTTTGATTTTCTTAATTTCAGTGCCACAAACCAAGCAAGATTTTCCCACTCTAGTGTGTACTTTTAAATAATTTTGAAAACTACCGTTTAAACCTTCAGCAATTTCAAAACTAGAAATGGTAGAACCTCCAAGTTCTACTGCTTTTTTTAAAATTATTTTTGAGTTTTCCAAAATTTTTTCAAAGTCTGCTTTAGTTAATGTGTCTACTGTTCTAGTTGGCAGGATTTTACTTGCAAACAAAACCTCATCAACGTAAATATTGCCAAGACCAGCGATATTGTGTTGGTCAAGCAAAAATGCCTTGACTAAACTGCTTTTGCGTTTGGCTTTTAAAACCAACTCGTCGGCAGTTAAGTCAAAAGGTTCTTTTCCGACTTTATTAGAAAGATATTCTCCGATTGAATCTGTTTTAACTAAAACAAAGTTACCAAACTTTCGTCTATCTACAAAATCCAGAGTTTCTTTGCCTTCAAAGTAAAAACGGATTCTGGTGTGTGGGTTAATTTGTGAGTTTAAGTAATATCTACCTTCCATTCTCAAATGCGAAATTAAAGTCAGGCTGTTGTCTAGGTCTAAAAATAAGTATTTGGCGTGTCTACGAACGGACTTGATTTTAGTGTTTTGGATTTGAGATATTACAGAACTTGAAATAATTTTTTCATTAGAAAAATTATCTATAGCCTCAATTTTTTTGCCGACTATAGAGTGACTTAAGTATTTGCGGACATTTTCAACTTCAGGAAGTTCAGGCAATTTACACCTCTATCCAGCGTTTTGCGCTGCTTTCACTAACTACAAGCGGAACATTTAAATCAAAATCAGTCATGATTTTTTTAATTTCAGGAATTAAATGTTCTTCACCTTCTTTAATTTCAAAAATCAGCTCATCGTGAATTTGCATGAGCATTCTGCTCTCGGCTTGTTGCTCTTTTAAAAACTTACTGATTTTAAGCATAGATATTTTTAAAATATCGGCAGCAGTTCCCTGAATTGGGGAGTTTATCGCAAGTCTTTCAAAAAGTTTCGGGTTGCGTCTAAAGTAAAGAGTTTCGGGATCTAAATAGCGTCTTCGACCAAATAAAGTCTCAGTAAATCCGTTAGTTTTAGTGTCTTGAATTTGCTTTTCTTGGAGTGGCAAAACTTCAGGGTAAGCAGCAAAATAAGTTTTGATGTATTGATCTGCTGTTTTAATGTCTAAAGAAAGTGCTTTGCTGAGACCATAGGCAGACATTCCGTAAATTAGTCCAAAGTTAATCGCTTTGGCTTTATGTCTTTGTTCTTTGTCTATATCTTTAGTGTTAAAAATACGCATTGCGGTTGCGGTATGGATGTCTTTATTTAAAGAAAAGTCTGAAAGCATATTTTTGTCTTTAGAAATTGTGGCTAAAACTCTTAATTCAATATGCGAGTAATCTAAAGAAAGGAAAGAAAAACCTGCTCTGGCAACAAAAGCATTTTTGATTTTACTTCCAAGTTCTGAGTGTGTAGGAATGTTTTGCAAGTTTGGATTAAAGGAACTTAAGCGCCCAGTTGCAGTTTGGGTTTGGTTGTAAGTGGTGCGTACAGTATTTTCGTTGTCAACAGTGTCTAGTAGTCCGACAGCGTAAGTTTGTAAGATTTTAGCGTAAGTTCTATATTCTAAAATAAGTTTAACGATAGGATAAACCTCGGCGTACTCAGTCAAAGTTTCTGAGTCTGTAGAAGCTGCACCTTTTGCGGTTTTTTTAGTTTGCTTTAGCTCTAGGTCCTCATATAATAACTTAGCAATTTGCTTTGGACTAAGTGGGTTTAGATCATATCCAGCAAGTCTATTGATTTCTGATTTGAGTACAGCCAATTTAACTTCAAACTCGCTTTTAAGTTCTTTTAAGTAAGCAGTGTCTAGAAGTACTCCTGTGTTTTCCATTTTTGCCAGCACTAAAGAAAGAGGTAGTTCAACCGAGTGATATAGTTCATATCTTTTTGTGTCTTTAAGTTCATCTTGCAGCTTAGCAAACGCTAAATCTGTTAGCTTAACTTTTTTACTAAGGGTATTTAGATCAAGGCTTGTGTCAGATTTGGTATCATAGGCTTTTGGCACTTCTATTAAATCATCAAACTCAGTGTTTGCTAGATAATTAAAGTATTGCGTGCCGTTTTCAGCGTCCTTGCAGTAGGCAAGTAAAAGTGCGCAGTCAAATTTAGCAAAATTAAACTCAATTTGGCTTTTAAGTAAAACTTTGATAAATCTTTTTAAATTAAAAACAACTAATTTGGTTTCACTTTTTAAAAAGGCTAAAAACGAAGGGCTAGAAAACACCTGTTCTTTTTTTAATAATAGGTAATTGGTTTTATTAAATAAAACCAAGTGAATAAGTTCGCCTTCCTCTGTGTACTCGGCAAACAAAGTAGCAGGTGTTTTTAAAAATTCAGCAATTTCTTTCTCTTCAGTAACATACTGAAAACTTTGAACTGAAGTACTTGTGTTATTTGCGACTGCTTTTTCTTTATATAGTTGGTTTAACTCAAACTCACGGAAAAAGTTTTGTAGACCCTCTTCGTCTGCTGGTTGTTTTTGAATTACTTCCACTGAAAATAACTTATCTGTGTAAATTTTTCCAAGAAAATAAGAAAGTTCAGCATCTGCCTTGCCGGCTTCTAACTTAGTTTTTTGGGCACCTTTTAACTCGGAAATGTGTTCATATAAATTTGCAACAGAACCATATGCTTGAATTAGTTTAAGTGCAGTGACTTTCCCAATTCCGGCAACTCCTTTGATGTTGTCAGAAGTATCTCCTTGCAGTGCTTTTAAGTCAATTAACTGAAGTGGTTCTAGACCGTATTCTTTAAATATAACTTCAGGAGTATGCTCAATTATCTCGCCCATTCCTTTTTTAATTAAAGCAACTGTGGTTTTTTCGTCAACCAGTTGCAGTAAATCACGGTCAGATGAATAAATTATCACTTCATCAATTTCTGGTGTGTTTTTAGCAATTGAGCCAATTATATCGTCAGACTCGTAGCCTGGTTTTTCAAGACAAGCAACACCTTGCAAGAAAAGATATCTTTTAATTGAGTCAAACTGCACAAAAAGTTCAGGGTCTCCTGCCTTGCGTCCTGCTTTGTAGTCTGAGTATACCTTGTGTCTAAAGGTTGGCTCTTTTAAGTCAAAAGTAACTGCGATGTGAGTAGGTTTTTTGGCAAGAATTTTTTTAAACATATTGATAAACGCGAGTAAGGCATTAGTTGGCACACCTTTGGAGGTTCTTAAAATCTCGCCAGTATAAGCAGTTGCATGGTAGGCTCTAAAGATAAGTGAGTTTCCGTCTACTAAAATTAGTCTAGACATAGTAAGTTAAAACCACCTTCTTTGTTTGTTTTTGCCTTTGCCTTTTTTGGCCTGTCCTTGACTTTGGCTGTTTAGTAGTTTGTTTTGCAGTTCTTCAAACATCTTAGCCAGGTTATCTTCTTTTGGTGCTTCGTTTAAGTCTAAATCTAAGTTATTGGCAAAAATTTGTCTCATCATTTGTTTTTGCTTAGAAAAAGCCTGTTCTAGTTTGCGAACTTCACGAGTAGGCATCCCGCAACCCTTGGCAATTCGCATACGACGAGTGTCTGAGTAGGCAATTAAGTCAGGGTCTTTGCGCTCTTGTTTAGTCATAGACTGAATTATGTGTTCGTATTTATAAAAAGTAGCATCATCTATTTCGCTTAGGGCTTTTTTAATTTGTGAAAGCCCTGGGATAAATGAAAAGACTTTGGCAATTGAGCCCATTTTTTTCATTGACTTAAATTGTTTAAGTAAGTCGTTGTAGTCAAAAGTGTTGTTTTTAATTTTATCAATTAGTTTCTTTGACTCTTTTTCTTCAAAACTTTCTTCGGCTTTTTCAATTAAGGTAAGCAGGTCTCCCATTCCAAGAATACGGTTAGCAATTCGCTCTGGGTGAAATACCTCAATATCCTCAATTTTTTCGCCAAAAGTTTGAAACATGATAGGCACTCCAGACTCAGCTTTTACAGAAAGCACGGCACCACCTCTGGAGTCTCCGTCAATTTTAGTTAAAACAACTCCCTGGATAAAAATATTTTCCATGAAAGTTTTGGCAACGTTTGCCGCCTCTTGGCCGGCCATTGAGTCTAGCGTTAAAATAGTTTCGTTAATTTTGAAATTACTTTGAATTGACTTTAGTTCCTGCATTAACACGTCGTCGACTTGCAGACGACCTGCGGTGTCTATAATTACGACATCATGTAGATTTTCCTTTGCATAAGTTAGTGCTTCTTTAATTGTTGAAAGTGGCTCAGTTAAACCTTTTTCAAAGACTTTTACACCGATTGATGCACCAAGAGTTTTAAGTTGTTCAATGGCAGCCGGTCTGTAGATATCGCAGGCAACTAGCAGTGGATTTTTACCTTCTTTGGTTTTAACTAAGTTAGCAATTTTAGCACAAGTTGTAGTTTTACCAGAACCCTGCAGACCTGCTAGCATTATCAAAGTGGGGTTGGCTGTAAACTCAAGTAGACGAGGGTTTGCACCCATAATTTCAGTCAACTCATCTTTGACAACCTTGACAACTTGTTCACCTGGATTTAGACCTTTTAAGATTTTTTGGCCTAATGCTTTTTCTTTAATTGCGGTGCTTAATTTCTTTACAACTGCATAAGAAACGTCGGCTTCCAGTAAAGAAAGCCTAATTTCTTTCATCATTTTTTCAATATCGCCCTCATATAACTTAGCAGTACCAGTTACTTTACGTAGGGACATTTGTATTTTATCTGCAAGTGACATAACTAAACCTCAAAATTATTCATCCCAATACCAATACAATTCATTTGCTAACTTTTTTCCTCAGGTGTGAGTTTACGGTAATTCCATAACTTACCGCTTCTTTCAAGTTCTAGCATTTTTAGGTATTTTGCTTTTTGTTTTTCTCGCCATTTTAAAAACTTAGTAAAAAGTCTTTTAAAGAAAGGCATAACTATTGTTCCTCTTCTAATATTTCACTAAGCGGAATATTGTATTTTTTGGCAGTTTCTTTGAGTTTGCATATGCGTTTTTCGGCTTTTTTAACCAAACCTAACTTAGCCTCAAAGTCTATTAATTTACGCTCGGTTTGTTTAAGCGAAAGAAAGACTGCGTTTTTAGAAATTTTTGAGTTTTCAGCAATTTCAGCAAGTGAGTAGTCTAAAAAGTAGTGAGCATGAAAGTAATCTGCCTGAGTTTTGGTAAGCAGTGGCGAATAAATTAAGTAAAGTGAAATTAAGTTTTCTTTACTAGCAAGCGGTTTCATTTGAAAAAAGTTCCTGAAAAACTACCGACATATAGTGCTCAAGTTCAAAGTCTAAAAGGTCACTTTCCTTTTCGCCAACTCCAATTAATTTAGTTGGAATTCCAAGTTCACTTTTAATTCTAAAAATGATACCGCCCTTAGCAGTTCCGTCCATTTTAGTTAAAGCCAGTGCCGAAATATCTGTAATCTCTTTAAAAGATTTTGCTTGCTCGAATGAGTTTTGACCCAGGTTTGCGTCTACTACCAAAATAGTTTCACTAAGTTCTTTTCCTAGTTTTTTGACAACTATCTTTTTAATTTTGGAAAGTTCGGCCATTAGGTTTTGTTTGTTTTGCAGACGACCTGCAGTGTCAATTAAACAATATGAGTATTTTCCTTTAATTGCTTTTTCAAGACCGTCAAAGCAAACCGAGCCTGCGTCTTTGGTGTTGGGGTTTGAAAATACTTCAATGTCTAGACGTTTTCCCCACTCAACTAACTGGTCAACTGCGCCTGCTCTAAAGGTATCGGCAGCAATTAAAAGCACTTTTTCGCCCTGATTTTTTAGTCTGGCGGCAAGTTTTGCAATAGTGGTAGTTTTACCAGAGCCGTTAACTCCGACAAACATGTAGGCAGTCAGTTGGTTTTCTTTAGTCAAGGTTGTATTTGAACTTTGATTTTCGTAGACTGAGTAAATTGCTTCAAGTAGTTTTTCTTTGGTTTCATCAATTTTTAAAAAGTTTTTATGAGTTACACTTTTTTGGAAAATCTCAAGTACTTTTAAAGTAGTTTGTACACCGAAGTCTGCCATTATTAAAACTTCTTCCAGTTGTTCAATAAAATCTAGATAAGTTATGTTTGACAAATTTAAAAAAATGTCAGAAAGTCCAGAAACTGAACGAACTTGGCTGCTAAAACCAAGTTGTTGTGGTTTATTTTTTTTAAATTTTGCAAATAGTTTTGAAAAAATTCCCATAATTCAGCCTCTAATCTATTTTAACTAATAATTAGGTCAATTTCGCTAATTTTGTAAGTTTGTGTGACTTTTTGTTTAAAAGAAAATGCACGCAAGAAGGTAATTGGACCAACACGTCCAAAAAACATCATAAAGATAATTGCCCATTTAGTGATGAGTAGTTTAGTGCCAAAAGTAAGTCCGCGAGAATATCCAACTAAACCAAAAGCCGAGACTAACTCAAAAACAATGTCTTTTAAACTAAAAGCAAGTGGTTCTTGGAAGTGCTCGCCTTTAAGAGCAGAGGCTTTGGCAATTTGAAGTTGACTTTCAAAGTAATTTTGCTCAGCAACAGCCACCACAAAAATAGAAATAATTAACACTAAAGCAACGGCTGTCGCGACGATAAAGGCTTTTTTGACAGTCTCTTCTTTAAATGCCATTTTTTTGCCCAGCTTGGTTTGAGTGTCTGATTTGATGTGGCTAAAAATCGCTGCAATAATTAAAACAACAGTAGTAGTTCTAACACCACCGCCGGCTGAGTTTGGAGAGGCCCCAATAAACATTAAGATAATCATTACAATAATACTGCCTTCTCTGGCAAGACTGGCCTGTGGTATCACGCTAAAACCAGCAGAACGTGCAGAAATTGACGTAAAGAAAGTTGCAGTTAGTCTTTGCGGACCGTTTAGCTTAGCCAAGGCAGGTGAATTAAATTCAAGTGAGGTTAAAAGTACAAAACCAAAAATCCAAAGCAAAACATGCGCAAAAAACAAGATTTTAGCAATTTTGGAAAACCTGTAATCAGTTTTTTTGACCTTTGCTTTGATGTAGTCGGTTAAAGAAATCAAGGGAATATAGCCCAGACCTCCTAAAAATATCAAAAATGCGCAGCCTATGAAAAAAACAATGTGTCCGTTTGCAAGCAAAGTCGGAAAGTCTACCGGAAGTGGGACAAACCCTGCGTTCATAAACAAAGAAACCGAGAGAAATACACCGTAGAAAAGAGCTTTGGTGAAACTGATTTCCTGAAACTCTGGCATGGCGAAGTAAATGTAGGAAGTACAGAAAATAACACCAATAAACTGAATTAAAACAAGAGTGTAGAAAACTTTTTTAGTGGTGCGAATTACTCCCCTAAGTGAAGGTAGGTTTTGCTCGTTTGCCAGAAACACTCTTTGCTCAACTCCGATTTTGCTACCAGAGTTTGTCAAAAACAAAGCAAAGAGCATGTAAATTCCCATACCGCCAAACTCCATAATTAAAATCAAGACAACCTGACCAAATAAGGTCAGGTCTGCGAAGTTTATGGAGCTAAGTCCAGTTGTAGACATAGCAGAGACAGAAAGCAGTAATGTGTCTACAAATTTAAGTGGGGTTTTGGAAGCAATTGGCATCTTTAGCGCCAAGGCGCCAATTATTGAAAACACCAAGTAGATAAGTAAAAACATACGGGCGTAGGACTTGGTGAAAAACTCAAGCGAAGCCTTGACTTTTGGTGATTTAAAAAAATTATTAACTTGTTTTGTCATTTAATTAAGTAAAGTAAAAAATTAGTCTGCAACTAAATACTCAACAAAAACTTGTGGAACTCGGGCAAACGCACTTTGTATGATTTCTTGAGTGATTTCAGTCAACGCTTTGGTTGCCGCTTCTCTATCTTCTGCTGAAAAAGTATTTAGATAGTCTGTGGCTTTTTGGGCAATTGTTTTAATAGTTTTTTCGTTTTCATAAACCGACATAAAACCACGAGTCGCGGTTAACACATCTCCGTTTAGTTTGTTTTGTGAGTTTAGTGGAACAAACAGCACAAATACACCGTCTGCAGAAATAGAGTGGCGTTCTGCTATTAGTTCATCTGAAAAAAGAGCAGCAGAATTGCCTTCAATTAAAAGTGGGGTTGCGTCAACCTTGGCTTTTTTAACTTCTGCTCCGTCCTTAGTAAACTCAAGGACATCTCCATTTGCCAGCGCAAAAGTGTGTTCTTTTAGCATACCAACTTCCACACCTAGCCCACAGTGTATAACTTGCATTCTGTGTTCTCCATGAATTGGCATTAAGTATTTTGGACGACATAGGTTAATCATTAGTTTAAGCCCGTTTTGCTCAGCGTGTCCAGAGGCGTGAGTTTCATAAAGTGCACCGTGTGAAATTACGTTGACTCCTAGTTTATTAAATTGATTGATTAAGTTATTGACAGACTGAAAGTTACCAGGTATTGGAGATGACGAAAAAATTACAGTATCTCCTACTCTGGCCTTGATTTTTTTATGTTGTCCACTGGCAATTCGTGCAAGTACAGCCATGGGCTCGCCTTGTGAACCTGTACAAAGTATGGTCATTTTTGAGTTGTCTGTGTCGTTGACTTTTTCTGGGTCTAAAAAGAAAGCATCAGGAATATCTATAAACTTGTTTTTGCGAGAAACTTCGACGATGTTTTCCATAGAATGGCCAAAAATTAAAATTTTTCGGTCATTTTGAAAAGAAGCGTCGATGATTTGTTTAATTCTGTAGACATTTGATGCAAAGGTTGCGATGATTATTCTGCCCTGGATTCCTGAAAAAATTTCAGAAATTGAACGGCCAATCGCTTTTTCAGAAGGCACCATATCAGTTCGCTCTGCGTTTGTAGAGTCCGGCATTAAAAGCAAGCAACCTTCGTTGGCCATTTCAACTAGTTTTTCGTATTCTGCGTGTGGACCAACTGGAGTCATGTCTATCTTAAAATCACCAGTTTCAAAAATTGAGCCTAGTGGAGTTTTCACGCGAATTCCAAAAGCATCTGGAATAGAGTGCGAAACTCTGATAAAAGAAAGCGAAATATCTCCGTATTTTAAGACGGTGTCTGGTGTGTATAACATTAACTTGGTGAGTTTTTTGCCTTTATCGCCAATTTTTTTCTCAATTAAGTCATAAGCCATTTTAGAGGCATAAATTACCGGGATTTTAACGTATTGTAAAAGATAAGGAATTCCACCGATGTGATCCTCGTGTCCGTGTGTGATAAAAAGCCCAACTATTTTGTCTTGATTTTCAGATAAATATTTAAAACCAGGAACCACGTAGTCAATACCTGGCAGAGTTTCGTCTGTAAAAGACACACCACAGTCAATGATAAAAATTTGGTTTTGATACTCTATGCAGTAGCAATTTTTACCAATTTCGCCGAGTCCGCCTAGAGCAAAAACACTTACTTTGGGTTGATTATTGTGCATTTGTTTGCTCCTTTTTTATTTAACTGTTAGGGAAATTATACCACATTAAGACTTGCCTATTTCTGCGACAATACTTATCTATTCACAACCCCCTATCGTGCATATGAAAACATGCAGAAGGTATTAACGAATTTTACACATGTAAAACTGAAAGCAATTTTAGAAAACTTATTTTGTTAGCAGGCAAAGGCAGAGAAAATTTACCTAAAACCAAATAAAAATAGGGTTTTTACTTTGAACATTAAAATAAGGTAAAATGAAAGGTACAAGAGGTGAATGT